>CAZELW010000061.1:0-7792 GCA_964513135.1 uncultured Dehalococcoidales bacterium | reverse complement strand
CGAGATGGAATCTCGTGACTGGAGTTCAGACGTGTGCTCTTCCGATCTATCTAAGGGTCGGCATAGCCGGCAACTACAGCACTATCGTGAGCCCGGTATTGAATACTATCTTTGAGGAGAGACAGTCCGGGGTCAAGCTGACTATCGAAAGCGGAAACGCCTT
This sequence comes from uncultured Dehalococcoidales bacterium, assembly GCA_964513135.1. GTDB lineage: Bacteria > Chloroflexota > Dehalococcoidia > Dehalococcoidales > UBA3254 > CAZELW01. The sequence goes on along the minus strand of CAZELW010000061.1, from coordinate 7,629 downwards.
TGAGATGGTCCAGAATGTCATCGACTCCAATCTGGACCTGGTTATCGTCCCCCAGTTCAATTATGGATATGAAAACCTGACCCGGATCGAGGTCTCTGCCCCGATGAGGCTGATCTGTTTTACAGGAAGAGAGCAGCCGATAAAGAAGCCTGTCCTGAGCTGGAAAGATTTCAATGAATATCCCTTCGTGGGCGGTTCCCAGACTTCGGTCATCCGCCGGATGGTGGAGGACCGATTAAAAGGCGAAGGTATAGAAATGCGGCCTCTGGCGGCGGAGGTGGCCAATGTGGAGTGGTGCATCGACCTGGTTGAACACGGTAAAGGCCTCACGTTTGCTTTCATGAATGATATCGAAAGGAAGATTAACGAAGGGCGGTTGAAAATAGTGCGGCTGGAAGACGATCTCTACGTGTCAGCGGAGGCCTTAATGCCAAGCGGAATATTCATAAATCCGATCATCGAACGATTTATTTCGATGGTAAAACAGGCCTTTAACAAGGCGGGCGGCAGTTAACTGCCGCCCGTCCGGATTATTCTTTCGATTCCTCGACTTTTTCCATTATTTCATCGTATTCGCGGCGGAACCATTGTTTGTATTTGCTCTTCAGCATTTTGCCGGTAAACATGACGGTATTGACCGGGAATGTGGTAGTCGCCAGGTGCCCGTAATACATATGGACGATGATGATAAAACTGATAGCCAGGACTGCCTCGTCCCGGTGAGCTGCGGCAGCCACTGCGATAGCCCAGCCGGGCCAGACATCGCTGAAGAAAGCCGGCACCATCATGATAAAGCCGGTTATCATCATTACCGGCATGCCCCAGAAGATGGCCCAGTAATCGATCTTCTGACCGTACTGGAAACGCTCATATTCAGGTTCATGCTTGTAAATACCGAAGATCCAAAGGAAGGTATGCAGCATGTCCTTGAGGTCTTTCATGTTGGGGACCATAGCCGTTGGCAGTTTATGTTTTACCACAATGCCGTAAATGACATAGATAATATGGTAGATGCAGACGGCAATCATACCGAAGGCGGCCGCATCATGCACAATCCGCAGCAGATCGGGTCCGCCGAAGAGGTTGGTGAAGAAGGCGAAGGTCGGCCAATCGGGGAAACCTCGCAGAACACCGGTTACGGCCAGGATGATGAAGGTTATAAACAGGCCGTAGTGCTGAATGCGTTGATGAATGTCGAAACGTTTAATGTATTCTCCTTCAACCCTGTCCGGAGTGATATTGGGATTTCTCGGAGAACGGTCCAACAACTCCAGGAGCTCGAATCTTGAATCATAATCCGGCTCAACAGGTTCGGGGCGGTTCCTGTTAATGAACCGGCGAATTACCTCCAGGATAATAATAATGGTTACAGGAACCATGACCCCGGCTGTCAGTGCGAAGAAGAACCAGCGTGTGATGACAACCGCGATATGGGAAAGATCGCTGCCGGGGACAAAGGTGTAATAACCCGCTTCGGGATAGATTTCGAATGGCCGGATAGGCAGAATATGCAACAATGCCAGTACCAGGATTACTACCTCCACCAGAATGATGCCCGCGACGAGCGGAAAGTAATATCCGGGCAAGCGTTTTTCAGCGGGGCTCGGTCTTGAAGCTGCCCCTGTGCTATTTCGGCCTTTCGAATATCCCATACCGGCTGCTCTATTCCCTTCTTTTGCCAATTGGATGCCTCCCCTTCCTGTTACCTATACCTCATGTCCTGCTTTTGCACCGGCGTAAATGGCGTCCACCATAATATCGGGTTCCGGCTTAAAACAGCTACCGACGGTATAAATTTCAGGAACGATGTCTTTCAACTTCTCGACCATATCCAGGTTCTGCTTTAAGAGTGTGGAAGGCAGAACAGTATCGGCCACGATGGTCTTGGTTTCACCCTCTTTGGTGGTAATAACCAGGCCCTCATCCGTGACTCTTTCGAATTTGGCGCCGGAATAGAGGACCACGCCCTTTCTCTTGAACCAGGGCATCAGGAACTCTCTGTCATCGACAGTCATGCCCTCAGCCCAGACCTCGCCGGGATTGACGATGGTCACCTTGCGCCCGCGTTTGGTCAGGAATTCTCCCAGTTCGCAGGCGTGATGTTCGCCGCCCATGATAACCACTCTCTTCCCGATAGGCATGGAGAACGGGATATATTTGCTGCCCCAGGCAGCCAGCTTGGGCCCGACCATATATAACAGGGCATCCAGTTTGGTCAGAATCATGACATTGCGTTTATTAATGCCGGGGATTTCCGGGATTTTCACGATACCACCGGTAGCCACGATAACCGCATCCGGTTTTTCCTGTTTGACCAGTTCCGGTGTGACCAGGGTCTTCAATTGTAATTTTACTCCGGCTTTCTGCATCTGGAGCTTGTACCACCGGATACAATCCAGGATGACATCCGTTTCCAGGTCTTTGACCAGAGCGGCAATGGGCAGAAGACCGCCCAGCTTGGAATGTTTGTCATATAGAGTAACATCATGACCTCTGAGTGCAGAGCTCAAGGCTGCCTGCATACCGCCGGGGCCTCCGCCGATGACCATAACTTTCTTTTTCCGGGCAGCCGGCTGGTTGGCTAAGACCGCTTCGCGTCCGCAATGAGGATTCACACGGCACTCCAGAGGCCTATTCTTGTTACGCACATCCATACAGTAAACGCAGCCCTGGCAGGGGCGAACATCTTCCACGTGACCGGAAAACACCTTATTGGGCAGGTCGTGATCGGCCAGCAGACGCCGTACCATCGGGATGAAGTCCATGCGGCCTTCTCTGAGGAACCTCTCTCCAAGATCCCAATTCAAACGGCCGGCAGCCCAAACAGGCACCTTTACTCCAGCCTTTTTGACCGCCATGGTCAGGGTGGAAGTGGCGCCATGGCCTTTGCGGCTCCAATCCAGATCTTTGAGCATATCGAATACCATCGGGTTCGGTTCGGGATAGAACAGCCGGTCGGGCTGCAGCAGGCCTTCGCGGTGCCCGTAGATGTGTGCGCGGCACTGGATAGCATCGGCGCCGGCTTTCTCCATTTCCAGGGCCAGCGCTACGCCTTCTTCCATTGTGGTCGCTCTGGGATGATTATATTCACGAATATTTATCAGACAGGTCACTGTGAAGTCCGGGCTGGTGCGTCTCTTGGTTTCCCTGATGATCTCGGCCATAAACCTGGCCCGATTTTCGAAAGACTGGGGACCGTATTCATCTTCTCTCTTATTCCAGATCCTGGACAGGAAGGTATTGATCTGGTGGCAGGTGCCGCCGTTGATTTCCACGCCGTCGAAACCGGCTTTCCAGGCCCGCACACCGGCCTCTACCCAGATCTCAATCATTTCTTTTACTTCGTCATGGGTCATAGCCCGCGGAACCGCAAAGTCCGGTCCGGGCAACTCTTCCTTGGTTAAAGCCGATGCAGCTTTGGTATCTCTTTCAGGAAGCAATCCGGTCGGATTCCACGGCCCGGCATGCTGGAACTGGACCATGATGGGGCAGCCGTGCTTGTGGACAACTTCGGCCAGTTTGGTATAGCTGGGGATCTTGTCATCATTGTCGAGGCGGAACTGGGCTTCGAAATGCTGACAGGCGAGAGGATACTCGACGCCGCAGGACTCCACGATGAGCATGCCTATGCCGCCTTTGGCGAGGGCTTCATAATAGGCCAGGGCCCTATCGCCCACAAAACCCGTCTCATGCTCAATATAAGATGTGCCGTTAGCGGTCTTGATAATACGGTTTTTGGTTTTAATGCGGCCTATCTGGCCCGGTGACATCAATTTTTCAAATCTGCCTGCGCTCATTGACTTTGCCTCCTGTATATTTATAAACGGGAATCATTTATTCAAGACTATTTTAACATTATGTGCAGCGCATGACTAATTCATACGATCGCGGCTACACAGTCACTCAGCCTTGTGTATAAGGAGATTTTATGAAACTATAAAAAACTCTGCGTATTAAATCTTAATGCCCAGAAACTCTTCTACAAATCGCATGTGAGGGCTGATTGTTTGTGCAGATTGCTCCAGTCCGGCTTTCTCTTCAGGAGTGAGTGGAAGTATCTTGATCTCCTCAATGCCGTTTTTGCCCAGGACAACCGGTACGGAGGTGCTCATATTATTCAGACCATATTCCCCGAACAGTACGGAATTGCAGGGAAGAACGGCTTTGGAATCGTTTTTAATGGCTTCGACAACCATGGCGGTGCCGAAAGCGGAGGTCCACCCGGCGGTGCGCCGGGGCACCAGAGTTTCGAAAGCGTTGAGCATGATGGGGGGCTGCTTCCGGATATTATTTTTGGTCTCGTCATTGAATTCTACCGGTTTGCCGTCCATCCGGAGGGTACTGAACAGCATTACCTGGCTGAATCCGTGTTCTCCTATTACGGTCCCGCTGACCCGGTTGGCATGAACGCCGAGAGCTTCGGCTGACCACATCCTGAAGCGGAAGGTATCGTTGATGGAGTAGCCGATATACCGGCGGCGGTCTCTATCTGTGCTGAGCAGGTACATGGCGTAGTTCAACGGGTCAACCGGATTGGTCTCGGTAATTACAATAGCTTTGGGAGCATAACGGTTGATATTCTCGGCGGCTGTTTTTATGATAGGCATGCTGCCGGGCAGCAGTTCGGCGCGTGATTTGATCGCCCCGGTAGGAGCGCCGGCAACCATGATTACGATGTCACTGCCTCCCATATCATCGTAATTAGTTCCCATCTTGACATTGATGCCCTGGAGAGTCCCAACGGTAGCCAGGTCCATCCAGTGGCCTTTTAAAGCATTTTCAAATGGATCGATCATCAGAATTTCATCGGCCAACTTGTTATTGATGAGAATGAATGCGGCGCAAGAGCCCAGAGTTCCGGCTGCGCCGATAATGGTAATTTTCATGCGACCCACCTCTCTTTATTCATATTTGAGACTATTTTTGCCTTATGGGGATGCGGAACTACAATGTTATTTCAATATTATAGGCACACTATTGGATTGTCAACTGTCGTATGGACTTCCTGAAAGTGTAACCGGGAATATTCCAGGTAATATACTTTTGATTTTTTACTTTATGTTGCTATAATTTGGTTACTATACTCGCATATGGGAGTAATAATGCTCAATATTCAGATCGGCTTTGAATCCGGAGTCCCGGTCTACGAGCAAATAGTCGAACAGGTGAAACTGCTTATCGGGATGGAGCAGCTAAAGCCGGGTGACAAGATGCCTGCGGTGAGGCAATTATCCAGGCAACTGGGGATCAATCCCACTACCGTGTCCCACGCTTACCGAAAGCTGAAAGATGAAGGAGTACTGGAAGCTAAATCCAGAAGAGGGACTGTGGTTGTTTTACAGCCTGACAGGGTGAAAGCGGCTGTATTGAGACAAAGCCATCTGACCGGACGGGCCTACGAGTTCGTTTTAAAGGCCTTGAGCCTGGGATATTCTCCTGATGAATTGGAGTCCGAATTCAAAAACCAGCTTGAAAAGAGAACGACTCCGCAGAGCCAGATATTACCGACTGCTAATTTACATAACAAAACCAAAAAGAGGGCTATCAACATCATCGGCAGCAACGACCTGGCGCTGGACCTTCTGGTCAGCCGCTTTAAATACAAGCATTCCGAGCTATTGTTCCATACTGTCCCAGTCGGCAGCACCGGCGGTCTGCTGGCCATTCTGGAAGGTAAAGCTGACATAGCCGGCACTCATCTTCTGGATGTGAATACCGGCCAGTATAACTATCCTTTCATCAAGCATACTATCCAGGGCATGGAAGTGGTCGTGGTGCATCTGGTAGACCGCATCCAGGGGCTCATTATAGCCAAAGGGAACCCCAAACACATAAAAGGACTGGGCGATCTACGGCGGCCTGACATAGTATTCGTAAATCGGCAAAAGGGATCAGGGACCCGGGTGCTGACCGATTATAAGCTGAGGGAAGCGGGGATAGGACCGAATGAAGTGCGGGGATATGATATTGAGATGAGCACGCATCTCGAGGTGGCTTTGAGCGTCGCCGGAGGGAAGGCAGATGCGGGAATTGGTATCCAGTCTGCGGCCAATTCATGCGACCTGGAGTTCATCCCCATTGCAAAAGAAAAGTTCGACCTGGTCATTCCGATGGACAACTATCAGACCCCGGTATTTCTGGACCTGGTAAAAATGATTCGCAGTGAGGAATACAAAAGAAGCGTCAGCGAGATGGGCGGCTATGATACCGCCCGGACCGGTGAGGTTGAGTTTGTAAATATCATAAATAGCCTCAGATAAACCCGCACCCCGGAATTTCCTGTTTCCAGATAGAATCCGGGGTGCGGTACCGACTTTGAAAGCAGTCTATTTACCGGGCTCTTTCAGGTATTTTTTCACCTTATCAGGGGTTGCCGGCAGGTCGAAAATGCGCACACCGCAGGCATTATAGATGGCGTTGATCACTGCCGGAGCAGTAGAAATCATGGTCATTTCCCCGATACCGGTTGCGCCAAGCGTCCCGTTCGCCCGGGGCGTTTCGCGGAAAATCAGCTCCATTTCCGGCATGTCATCGATAGTGGGGAATTTAAAAGAGATCCAATCTCTGGTTTCACCGGGGACATAGATCTCTCGAAGGGCAAAACCGATTCCCTGGTCCATGCCGCCCTCAAGTTGTCCTTCAACAGCCTGAGGATTGATTATCGGGCCCAGATCGGTAGCCGAAGTCATCCTGATGACTTTAACTTCCCCGGTTTCCGTATTGACCTCCACTTCCGCCATCTGAATATTATGTACGTGCGACTCGTAAGTATCACCCTGGCCGGTTTTGGGATCGAGCTGGCCGCTTCCCCTTATCTTCTTGATGCCTTCATAGCGGAGGGGTTTTCCGGCGGCTTTCAGACCGGCACAGGTACGGGCCCCCGCCTCCTCCATGGCTTTATTAATTTTTTCCAGGGCGTCGACCAGAGCTCCGCCTCCCATGTATGTCATCCGGCTGCCGGCTGCCGGTCCCATACCAACAGTATTCGCGGTATCCCGAGTCTTCAACCTTACTTTCTCCATGGGTATCCCCAGCATATGGGAAGAAATCTGGGTCAACATGGAATCGTTACCCTCTCCCGGGTCGGCAATCGCGGCGTAGATAGTGATGCCGTCATCAGGATCGATCTCGACATACAACTGCCCCATATCTCCGGCACCGCCGATGCCGAAGGAGTGCGCTCCAAGTCCGACACCGCGTTTGATCGGACCGCTTTTACTGTTAAACTCGGCAACATCCCTTTTCGCCCTCTCCCAATAGGGCTGGATGGCATCGCAAATCAGGGTGAATTCCCATTGATCCGCCGGCGTTCCTGTGGCTTGAGTCTGGCCCGGTTGAAGGGAGTTCATCCTGCGGAACTCCAGGGGGTCGATATTGAGTTTTTCCGCCATCATATCCATGGCGGATTCCAAAGCGAAATTAGACTGCGGCGGCCCAGCACCGCGGGCGGCTGCGCCGGGCGGATTGTTAGTATAAATCAGTTTGGCTGAAGCATAAGCATTGGGGATATTATAGGCGCTGGAGAACATATGCAGGACACGTTCAATCGTCCCCGGCCCGATGTTAAAGTAAGCGCCTTTGTTGACCAGCAATTCATGAGAGTAAGCCGTAAGATGACCATCATAAACC
>CAZELW010000060.1:0-7834 GCA_964513135.1 uncultured Dehalococcoidales bacterium | reverse complement strand
CTCTTTTTGATAACTGAAGTCAGATTACCATAACAGGGTACGGTTTGTCAATGTGTGTTTAGCCTTCAAGACAGACAGGAGTGAATCCATATTTGCGTTTCCTGACCTCAAGACAAGAATAGAGGAATTAACTGAAGGCAGGCTTAAAATTTTTATTAAAATGGAGTTTCATAACCTCAGGCATAAGATTAACTGAACTTGAGAAATAAACTTGTTCGAACCAGGGTCTCAGCCTCAGAAGTTCACCTCAGAAGTTCAATCTTGACAGTATGATCTCTGAATGGTACAATTCCCCTAATTTCATAATGGTTGTACGTACATGTGCATCGTAAATTAAGGCATGTCACGGTTTATTTATCCTTACACAATCCAGATCCGGTATTTTAAGTATACTAATAAGCAAGGGAGACACACTTACATCCTTTCACCGTGACTTCGACCAAACGAAAGTCCCAGGCTGTGAAATCAAAAACTGTAAAATATTTTTCAGGAGGTGCGCACTATGCGGCACAAGAGGTTTCCCTTTGTATTGACAGTGGCGATTTCTCTGGTTATTATCCTGGCAATCCTAATTGGCGGATGTACAACCTCAACTCCGACGGCGTCCTCTCCGCAAACCCAGGCGCCCGCAACCACCGGAGCACCGGCTACAACCGGAGCCCCGACTACTACACAAGCTCAAGCTCCAGCCACCTCAAAACCGGCACAGGTGATAAGATTGACGGCTTCCTGCTATCTCCCTCCCGCTCATTTTCTGGCGGCCATGATGGGGGAAGCGATGCAAAAAATCGAGGACCTGTCCAACGGACAACTTGACATCACCTATGCTGCCGGCGGCTCTATCCTGACCGCTCCCAAAACTGCTGACGGCCTCGAACAGGGGCTGGCGGACATCGGCCTGTCCCATATCGGCTACACTCCCGGCCGTTTCCCGATTACCGAAGCGCTGGACCTGCCGGTGGGATACAGGTCAAGCTGGGTCGGCACCTATGTAGCCAAAGACTATCTCGAGAAATTCCAACCTAAAGAGTGGGACAATTTCCACCTGCTGCTGGTAAATGGAGGCACCACGGCCTCGATCAATATGGCCAAGTCACCGGTAAGAAAAATGGAGGACTTGAAAGGCAAGACCATGAGAGGCGCCGGGGAAGTGGCGGATGCTCTGAAAGCCCTGGGCGCGACCCCCCGCGATATGCCAATGTCCGAAGTGTATGAGGGCATGTCAAAAGGCACCATCGATGGTCTTCTGGTTGGCGCCGAGTCTCTGAAGAGCTTTAAACTGGCCGATGTCACCAAATTCACCACCTTCGTACCCTCAGTCGGCAATCAATACCTCTTCTATATCGCGATGAACAAACAGAAATGGGACAGTCTGGGTCCCGACCTCCAGAAGATCTTCAACGATGTTTTTGAGGAATACTATCCGAAGACGGCCGTAGCCTGGAATGTTGCCAATGTTGAAGGATTCGAGCTGGCCATCAGTCAGGGCGCCGAGTTTATTACACTGCCCGATGACGAAGCAGCCCGCTGGCAACAGGCAGTGCAGCCGGTATTGGACGCCTATGTTGCCAAAATTGCAGCCAATGGCTTTACCCAGGGTAACGAGCAGATAGCTTTCATAAAAGAGCGGATGAAATATTGGGAATCTCAGGAGACAACCCAGGGCATTCCTTCCGAAGCTGATATAAAAGCTAATTAGTTGAGTCAGGACGGGAGCGGGTGCTTCCCGCTCCCGTTATCATCCTCCCCGGCGCTCCCCAATATCTTTTATTGTGAGGATTGCTTATGGAAAATTCTGCTGGAGCTTCCGGCAAGACCGGCCAAGCCAACATTGTCTTAAGAATACTGGACAGGATCGCCAAGTGGTCCGCCATCTGGTTTGAACGCATCGCTATGGTGGCAATAGTGGGGATGATCATCGCCGTTGTGGTTGACGTAGCCGGCGATAAATTATTTGATCTTCCCATGTCAGCCGGCACAGAAGTGGTATATTTTCTCCAGATTATAGCGATTGCCGGCGCTCTGGCTATAACCAAAATCGACGGCAAGCATATACGGCTGGAGTTTGTCGACAGCCTGCCCCCAAGGGCCAGAAATGCCCTGGCCTTAATAACAGCGATATTAGGGTTAGGACTTTTCATTTTACTGGCCTGGAAAAGCTATGATTACGCAATGGCGTTGAGAAACGCCAAAGAAGTTACAGCCGCCTCCAGAATACCTCTGTATCCATTTGCAATCTGGATAGGCTTAGGCTGCATCCCTCTCTGCCTGGTACTGTTAAAAGAAATAGTCAATTCACTGGTTGAGGTGGTGAAAAGATGAGTCCAATATTAATCGGTGGCATCGGCATCGGCGCTATGCTGCTACTCTTTGCGATCGGGATGCCTATAGCTTTCTCTATGGCGCTGGTCGGCCTGGTCGGATTCGCCTACCTGTCATCACCGGCAGCCGGTTTAAGCCTTTTACCCAGAGACATCTTCGAACAATTCGCTTCTTATCCGTTGAGTGTAATAACCATGTTCGTAATGATGGGCTGTTATGCTTTTGCATCGGGCATTGGTAAAAAACTATTTGACACAGCCTATGTGCTGCTGGGACATTTGCCGGGCGGATTGACGATAGCCACAGTCGCCGCCTGCGCAGGATTCGGAGCGATTTGCGGTTCTACATCAGCTACCTGTGCTACTATCGGGAAAGTAGCGCTTCCCGAGATGAAAAGATACAACTACAAAGATTCGCTGGCGACCGGAACGGTAACCGTGGCCGGCGGTTTAGGTATTCTAATTCCTCCCAGCACCACTTTCATCGTCTACGGAATCCTGACTGAGCAGTCTATCGGTAAGCTTTTTATCGCCGGTCTAGTACCGGGGATAGTATTGGCGGCATTGTTCATGTTCACGGTGGCGGTGGCCTGCAAAGTAGATCCTTCTGCCGGGCCTCCCGGCCCCAAAACTACCCTGCGGCAAAAGCTGGCATCCTTTAAAGGCCTGATCGATACTCTGGCCCTGTTTGCTGTTACCATCGGCGGGTTATTTGCCGGATGGTTCAGTCCCACGCAAGCCGGAGCAATTGGCGCGGCCGGAGCACTGATTATCGGTCTGGTCAACCGTCAGCTAAACTGGGAGAAATTCCTGAATGCTACCAAAGACGGGCTGCGTTTATCCTGCATGATCTTGCTGCTGATAGCTTGCGCTACCGTTTTCGGCCACTTTATTACCCGGACAACCATGCCCATTGCCCTGGCCAACTGGGTTGGTACTCTGGCAGTCCCACCAGTAGTAGTGATGATATTAATTATCATTTTCTGGTTTATTCTGGGATGCTTCATTGATGCGATGCCCATCATCATATTGCTTATGCCGATAGTCTATCCAATTATAATAGACCTGGGCTATGATCCAATCTGGTTCGGTGTAATTATTACAGTTCTCAGCATGACCGCTGTAGTTACACCGCCGGTTGGCGTCAACGCCTATGTTGTGAAGGGAATAGCAAAGGATGTCCCACTGGCGACCATATTCAGAGGAGTATTCCCATTTCTGATCCCGTTTTTCGCCGGACTAGTGATAATAGTGGCTGTTCCTGAACTGTCTACTTTTCTCCCGGAATTCATCACCTATTAAGGACTAACATACCGCGTCGATCCGCAGCAGTCCCCTCCGGTACCGGAGGGGACCTTGTTTTATATTTTTTTGAAAGCAACTCCTTCAAATGCTACAATAAGAATATTCAAAAAACCGTTTCGCCAGACCCGACTAACATCACGGCCGCCTGCCATTTCGATGAATGGGGGCAGAGAATTCGGGAAACCGGTATAAAAGGATGTTATAAAAATAACCAGGACAGACGGAGACCGACTTATGCTGAAAGACATTTTAAAAATACTGGAGAAGGATTCCAGAACAAGCTTGCAGCAAATTGCCACTATCACTGGCATTCCGGAAGCTGAAGCAGCTCAAACCATCAGACAAGCGGAGCAGGACCAGGTGATCTTGAGGTACAAAACTATCATAAACTGGGAAAAGGCCGGAGACGAACATGTCCACGCATTGATCGAGGTTAAAATCGCTCCCCAAAGAGATGTGGGATTCGACGCCATTGCCGAGCGTATTTACAGGTATCCGCAGGCATCTACAGTTTACCTGCTGTCCGGGACTTTTGACCTTCTGGTAATAGTAACCGGCAAGACCATTCAGGAAGTAGCCAATTTCGTAGCCCAGAAACTGGCCCCTATCGAGGGGGTACAAAGCACGGTAACTCATTTCATGTTGAAAAAATACAAAGAAGACGGAGAAATACTGGAATCCAGAGAGGAATTGAAACGGCAGCCTCTGATACCCTGATACATGAACCTGGAGATTATGCAGCTCACTTACACCTCTCCCGGTGAAGAGAAGAGATCTTAAGTGCATCTTTGGCCGGATTGTACCAGATGGTCGCTGTTCCAGATAAATACGATGCTTTTTTCAGGGAGAATATTATGACAATCAGCCAAAATAAATGCTCGCCTTATATTTCGGATTGCGTCAACGACCTGGCACCATCGGGGATACGCAAGTTTTTCGATCTGGTGGCCAACATGGAAGGGGCCATTTCTTTAGGAGTCGGCGAGCCGGACTATGTAACACCCTGGCACATCCGGGAGTCCGCCATTTACGCCCTGGAGAAGGGGTATACCATGTATACCTCCAATGCCGGCATGCCGGAGCTGAGGGAAGAACTGGCAAGATTCCTGTTCGCCCGGTATGGAGTGAAATATGAGCCCCTGAATGAAATACTGATTACCACCGGGGTCAGTGAAGCACTGGACCTGGCCATGAGGGCGATCATGAATCCGGGAGATGAAGTCATAATGCCTGATCCGTGCTATGTTTCTTATCCTGCCTGCGTTTGCCTGGCCGGTGGCCGGCCGGTGCAGGTCCCGGTAAACATCGACAGCAACTTCGAACTGAGGGCTGAGGACATTGTACCCCATATTACGGACAAGACTAAAGCCATTCTTCTGGGTTATCCGGCCAACCCCACCGGAGCAACGATGTCAAGAGAGAAGCTGATGCAAATAGCGGATTTAGCCCGCCGCCACAACCTACTGGTGATATCCGACGAAATCTACTCCAGGCTGGTTTACGGTGTCGAGGAAGTTTGCTTTGCGGCCTTACCCGGAATGAAAGAATCTACTGTTTTTTTGGGCGGATTTTCCAAAGCTTATGCCATGACCGGGTGGCGACTGGGGTATGCCGCCGGGAACCGGGATATCATCGCAGCAATGACCAAGATTCATCAATACACCATGCTGTGCGCCCCGATTATGGCACAAAAGGCAGCCATGGAAGCCCTGAAAAACGGAGAGCCGTATGTTCAGGAGATGGTCAGCGACTATAACCGCAGAAGAATGCTGATGGTCAAAGGATTCAACAATATCGGCCTGCCCTGTTTCGAGCCGCGAGGAGCCTTTTACACCTTCCCTTCGATAAAAAGCACCGGTATGACTTCCGAAAAGTTTTCCGAGACATTGCTAAAGGAAGAAAAAGTAGTAGTGGTACCAGGCACAGCATTCGGTAAGGGAGGAGAGGGTCATGTCCGCTGCTGCTATGCCACGGCAATGAATGAAATAGAAGAGGCTTTATCCAGAATTAAGCGGTTCCTGGACAGACATATGTAGAGAAAAAGCAAACCGGACTGCAAGAGCTTATTTCAACAGAAAGCAGAGCGTTTAATGACAATAAACCCGGTCGGTGAAGGCGATGCGGTACTGACCGGGATGATTCTATTTAATCACCTTGATCTTTAATTCTCTGCTCGACTTCCTCTCTGATGATGAAGTATTCTTTTAGCTCGTCCAATCTGAGTATCTGATCTACAAAGATGTTTTTGACGCGATTGCTGGGCACACGAATCCGGTGCGCCATGAAGATAATATCATTGACAACACGCATCAACTGTTCTCTTGTTTTTTCTTGCATATCAGTCATAATACCTCCACCTGCTGGATATTTCTGCTGATATATCTAATAGCATTAAGTAGAATATACAAGCTATATTACGGAAATATCTTAACGCCTTTAAGTGAGTTTGTCAATATTATCTTTACATTACCATATTCAAATTACCAATTTACCTTACGTTTATGGTAAAGCCGGGGCGGGGTAACCCCCGGTCTGCGCAAGTGGACCAAATGACCGGGATTCAGGCAACCCTGGCTCATGGTCCTTTGAGATCAGAACTTACTTTAGCCGTAACGAGAGTTACCAACATTACCTATTCCCCAGTAACTTTTATCGGAGTATAATCGAACTGATGAGGGAACAGACCTGACCCCAATAAAAGAACAGGAGGTAAACAATGCAGATTAGATGGCTGGGGCATGCTACTTTTGTGATTACGTCGCTGGACAAAATCAAAATAATCACAGACCCATACGAAACCGGCGGGGGCATTAATTACAAGCCTATAAACGAATCTGCCGATATAGTAACACAAAGCCACGACCACGGCGATCATAATAATACCAGGGCAATCAAAAACAATCCGGTGATATTAGCAAAAGCGGGGACCCAGGTATCCAGGGGAATAAGCATCAAAGCAGTATCCACCTTTCACGATGACAAGCAGGGCAGCCTGCGAGGCCAAAATTTAATTTTCTGTTTTAATGTCGATGGTATGAATGTCTGTCATCTGGGAGACCTGGGGCATACGTTAAACCAGCAGCATCTGGCAGAAATCGGACCGGTGGATATCCTTTTACTCCCTGTAGGAGGCTTTTTCACCATTAACGCCAGAGAAGCTACCGAAATTGTCCAGAAATTAAACCCCAGGCTGGTTATCCCCATGCATTACAGGAATCCCGGGGTTGATCTACCTATTGCCGGTGTGGATGATTTTTTAAAGGGGAAAAACAATGTTCGCCGCCTCAATTCCAATGAGATTGAGGTGAAAAAAGGAGACTTGCCGGAACAAACTGAAATAGTAGTGCTCTTGCCGCCGGATTGAGCGGGCACTGTCCAACCGGCAGCGTTCTGACCTGTTACAACGAGCCTTCTTTACAGATGCTGTGCCAGTCACCGCAGGAGCGTAGAATCCCCTGGAGCCTCCGCAGTCCGGCATGTGAGATAACAGGCATTACCCGGACTGCCCTCCAGCAGCAATTTTGTCTGACCGGCGCTCAGCCTTTCAGCAAAGCGCCGGTACTTCACACTCCTTACAATTTCAAAGCGGCTTTATCTTCGGCCGGCAAACTCCTGATAAAAGACTCCAGCTTCTCCTTGCCTTTGGCGGTCACTGTAAGGCAATCATTCCTGTCTTCCAGGTAACTGAGGATAACCAGTTCTTCGACCAACATCTGCGAGAGAACGGGGCCCAGCGCCGGATAGATATTCTCTATCTCGTCTTTGGAATATAATGACAGCAGCTTTTCGGTCGCAACACCAGGATTAGCCAGGACTTTGCTAAGTATTCCCATCATTCTCCGGAAATAGGTGACGGAGTCACCGTCATCAGCAAGATCGAACGCCTCCAATCTGAAGGTTACCGCTGTCCGCAGGTCCGGACAGATAAGGCCGACATTCTTCATAACGGAGTGCTCGGGGTGGGGAGGCCACTTGAAGGTATTGGCAGGTCTCAAATGCGCCATGTGATATTTCGGCTCTTCAATCGTTTTAAGGACATTTTTAAAGCCGATCCCATCGTACTTTTTATAAGCCGGGTCATACTGGGAAACCGGGGCATACCAGAAAGGCAGGTAATAACCGGGTTCGGTATACCGGGGACCGGCTTTGTACAATGCGATGAATTTGGCGCTCAAAGGCTCCAGGACAGCCGGACAAACCCGTCCGAT
>CAZELW010000059.1:0-8117 GCA_964513135.1 uncultured Dehalococcoidales bacterium | reverse complement strand
GCGAAGAAGAAGTGGATAAGATGGTGGACTACTCTATCCGTATCGGGCGCAGATTAAAGGTAAAGGGATTGATGAACGTCCAGTTTATCGTTATGCCGGGAACGGACGGCCAGCCCTCAACTGTGTATATTCTCGAAGTCAATTCACGCGCCAGCCGGACGGTGCCGTTTATTTCCAAGGTTACCAGCGTTCCCATGGTCAAGATCGCTACCCGGGTAATGATGGGCCACAGCCTGAAAGAGCAGGGCTACTTTTCCGGGCTCTGGCCGAAACAAGATCTGATCGCCATCAAAGCCCCGGTGTTCTCGATGTCCAAACTGATCGGGGTGGATACCTACCTCGGTCCGGAAATGAAGTCCACCGGCGAGGTCATGGGAATTGATTACACCTTCGAAGCGGCGCTTGCCAAGACACTGATATCCGCAGGGTTAATGCTCCCGCCCCAGGGGGGAATATTGATCAGCATCGCCGACCGCGATAAGCCGGAAGCCTTGCCGGTTATCCGCTCACTGGCGCAAATCGGCTATAAATTGTATGCCACCGAAGGGACGGCCGCAATGATCGAAGCAGCCGGAATGACGGTGAATTTGACTCCTAAGAAATTGAATGAGGGGCATCCGAATGTGGTGGATGTTATCGCTAACGGCTCGGTCAGCGCCGTGATTAATACCGTAACCGGAGACCGGGTCCCGATGAGGGATGGCTTCCAGATCCGGCGAACAGCAGTTGAGAGGAGGGTCCCCTGTTTCACCTCCCTGGACACTGCCCGGGCCGCGGTGCGGGCGCTGCATAACAGCGGTCTGAACTACACTATTCAGCCGCTTCCGGACTACCGTAATAAAGATAACTACGGGAAAGAGACTCATTAAAATGAGGTCCGACTTGATTCAACAGTTAGTCCCTGTCGTCTCTAACCGCGAAGTTATGCCGGGTGTATTCCTTATGCTCATAGAATCACCCGACCTGGCCTCACAGTCCCGGCCCGGCCAGTTTGCTATGATCACCTGCAACAGCGGTCAGAGCCGCCTGCTGCGGCGGCCTATCAGCATACACCGGGTTAACAGCCCGGCTGTCGCCTTTCTGTTTGCTGCTGTAGGCCCTGGAACGGAATGGTTGGCCCGGAGACAGGCCGGTGAAAAAATTGATTTGCTCGGCCCGCTGGGC
This sequence comes from uncultured Dehalococcoidales bacterium, assembly GCA_964513135.1. GTDB lineage: Bacteria > Chloroflexota > Dehalococcoidia > Dehalococcoidales > UBA3254 > CAZELW01. The sequence goes on along the minus strand of CAZELW010000059.1, from coordinate 6,953 downwards.
AATTGTTTCGACCTCGGTCCGGCTCCGTCCAACCTGCTCCTGACAGGCGGAGGAATAGGCGTCGCTCCGTTATGCTTCCTGGCTCAGGAAGCTCTTCATAAAGGGCACCGGGTCTGCCTGCTGATTGGGGCCAGGACCGCGTCACAGGTCATTCCAAACTCGCTGATACCGCCGGGTTGCGAGGTGGCTGTCGCGACGGAAGACGGCAGCGCCGGGGAAAAAGGCCTCATCACCGCATTACTCCCGCGGTATATTAATAAAGCCGGCAGGGCTTATATATGCGGACCGCTTCCCATGTATCAGGCGATAATGAAAGACCGGCGCGCGTTTCTGGGAGACCTGCCCGCCGAAGTCTCCCTTGAGGTCAGGATGGGCTGCGGACTGGGATTCTGCTATGCCTGCACGATTAAGACAACACAGGGCTTAAAGCAGGTCTGCAAGGACGGGCCGGTGTTCGACCTGGACCGGATCGCGTGGGACGAGCTTTAGGATAAAAAACAGTTCCTTTCGGAAAGCTCATTTTTAAAAGCCGGTTCCTGCCATGAGTTGACCGGCGTTTAATAAATTCCATATTTGGGAAACTTGAAAAGCCCTTAAGCGCTGCAGCGTTTAAGGGCTTTTTGTAATAGCTCACGGATTGGAGGCTTCTGTACAGATGAATTAATCCAGCTATCCGGAAGGGATATCCTTCATACCGGAACCAGTAAAGTATAATGTTGAAGTATAATCAAGATGAATGGTATTTCATATCGGTGACCTGGCGTGAAGTCTGCCTTGACTCATAGATCAATCCTGTTAAGCAAGCTCTGGCTTCGGATTGCCGCGGAGGTCACCGGGCATACTCATCGCCTCACCATGCCCGGAGTAAATCAGGCTGACGTCGATTTAATATTATTCACGTTAATAGGGCCCTGGAGTAAGTTGAGGTTTTTACACCATGGGAAACCAGTCGAAAGTGATTGCGAGTGAGGAAAATGCCAACAAGCCGGTAGCCTTCGCTCATGATATAGTCTGGGTCGGTCTATCGCTGATCTTCACTTCTTTGTTCGGCATTGTTACCCTGCCTGTATTGACAAAAACGTTTAGCACTGACATCTACGGTGTCTGGTCACAGGTACTTGCTACTGTCACCCTGGTCACCCCGCTTCTCACTCTTCAATTCAGTACCGCCGTAGTCAGGTTTCTGGCCGGAGAGGAGAATAAAGAAAAAAGACGCCGTGCGGTGGGCTCTATGCTTCTGGCGATCCTGGTCTTTGCCTTTTTGGTATTCACCGCAGTCAATTTCCTGGCTTTGCCGTTGTCCCGGTTTTTATTTGCCAGTGATGAATATGTCGCTTTTGTCCGCCTCACCTTTCTCTGGACGTTTATTGATTCCATTTTTATTTTTTTCATCGCCTATCTCCGGGCGCGTGGTAAAATCAAGAAACTATCGATCATACAGGTAATCTTTATCCTTTCCAAAATCCTGATTGTGCTGGTACTTCCTCTCTCAGGTTTTAGCCTGGAATGGGTGATCATTTGCATTATCATCGCCGAAGTAGCTTTTACCGGTCTGGTATTTTTCTCAATTTTCCGGGACATCGGCGTCCCGTTCCCCAACACCTCCGGTTTAAGCGGTTTCCTGGCATTCAGCGCTCCCCAGATACCCAGCGGAATTCTATTATGGATCATCAATGCCAGCGACCGCTATTTCATCACCCATTTCCTCGGCCTTTCCCAGACTGGTATTTACTCTTCCTCATGGTTGTTAGCCAGTGTCATTACCCTCTTCTATGCCCCTATCGGCTATGTTCTCCTGCCGACACTTTCGGTGGCCTGGGAGCGGCAAAACATGAATGAAGTGAAAAGTTACCTGGCCTATTCCAACAAGCTGTTTCTGACCCTGGCAATTCCGGCTGCGGTAGGTATAACCTTGATTTCCCAACCTTTGCTCCAGATCCTGGCTACTTCCGAATTCCTGGCAGGGAAAGAGGTGGTACTGCTTGTGGCTGTCGGCGCGATTTTACACGGAATCTACCAGATAAATCTTTATGTCATCTACCTGGTGAAACAGACCAAATGGATGCCGTTGATGATAATGGCGGCATCCATCGTGAGCATCGGGTTGAACTTTATTCTGATTCCGCGGGTAGGCATTGTAGGGGCCGCCATCTCCAATATCTCTGCCTATTTCGTGCTGGCAGCTATAGTGACTGTATGGGCCAACAAGGCGCTTCGCTACAATCTGGACTACAGGTATCTTGGCAAAGTCCTGGCAGCGACGGCAGTAATGGGTCTGAGTTTGGGCTTTATGAATATCGACGGCATTCTTGATATCGCTGTGGCGGTAATACTGGCGACAGCAATTATCTGGGCTATGTTGTTCTTGTTAAATTCCTTTTCCCGGCACGAAGAAGCCCTCATCAAAAAGACCTTCGGCAGCTTTATTCCCTGGCTGCGTTAAATAGGTCGATCCGGCTGGCGCCGGGCTGGTCTGACGTCCTTCCATTCTAATACAAGATGCCTGGTACCCCGAAATGGTCCTGCACAGTAGTCCGCAACCCGGCCTTTTCAGCTACTATCATCCAACACCAACCCGGGATGCTGGTTCATAAATTTCCTCAAGAGGTATATAATATTACAGATTTCCAGGTTGTTCATTCCTCTGTAATGCAGGCGATTTCAGATTGTTTTATACAGGAACACGATTTTAAAATAGATACGGAGAGCCGCGATGTCTACAATTAAAAACGGGATTCAAGTTATTAAAACCGGTGCCTGGTCGCCCGGTCCGGGCTGCCACGGCGGATGCGGTGTCAAGCTCTTTATAAAAGACGGCAAAGTTTTGAAGGTTGAAGGAGATGAGGACCACCCTTATTTTCAGGGGCGGCTCTGTCCCCGCGCCCTGGCCCTTACCCAGTATATGTACCACCCCGACCGCCTCCGATATCCCCTCAAGCGCTCCGGCGAGAGAGGGTCCGGACAGTGGCAGCGGATTTCCTGGGAAGAAGCCCTGGATACCTGTGAAGCCCGTCTGCGTGAGATAAGGGAAAAATACGGCGCCGAGTCAATGGTATTCGGACAGGGGACAGGAAGGGACTCCGGTGGTCCTATTCTGTTCCTGGCTTATGCTTACGGCAGCCCCAACTGGACGTTGTTCGGGCTTTCCGGGATCGCCTGTTTTACTCCTCGACTGGCTGCCATGCACACTGTGGAAGGAGATGCTACTTTCCCGGATGCGGCCCAGTTCTTTCCCCGGCGGTATGATGATCCGGAATGGAAAGCCCCTGAAGTGCTTGTCTCGTGGGCAAAAAATGTGGCCGGCAGCCAGTGTACCGACCACTATTTTAGCGGCCACTGGGTGATAGACATGATGAAGCGGGGGACCAAACTGATAGTGATCGACCCGCTGTGCACCTGGGAAGCTTCCCGGGCTGAGTTGTGGCTTCAACTCCGGCCGGGCACCGACGGCGCGCTGGCCCTGGGTCTGCTCAATGTTATTATCAATGAAGGCCTGTATGACAGGGAGTTCGTCGATAAATGGGTCCATGGGTTCGATAAACTCAAGGAAAGAGTCCAGGACTATCCTCCGGACAAGGTGGAGGAGATCACCTGGGTCCCCGCGGAGAAGATAATCCGGGCAGCCCGCCTTTATGCCTCGGCCAAACCGGCGGCAATACACTTCGGACAGCCTCTGGATAGCAATGCTGAGGGTACCAGCACAATCCATGCCCTGAACTGCCTCTGGGCGATCACCGGCAACCTGGATGTGCCCGGCGGCAATGTGATTACGCGCCCGCCCTACGGTGTCACTATATACCCTTATTCCACTCAGGAAGTTATCCAGCTTTACGGAGAGGAGTTCGTCGCTAATCTGAGTAAGAAAAGGATCGGCGCCGACCGCTATCCACTGGTGAAAAACTTTCGTTCCTGGGCCTTGTCGGACCTGGTGCTGGAACAGATGGAGACCGGTAAACCTTATCCGATTAAAGGGTTATGGTGTCAGACCAATAACTTTATGGCCAATACCGCCCAGGACCCCAGGAGGCACTACGAGGCTGTTCGCAAATTGGATTTCAACGTGGTGGTGGATACCTTTATGACGCCTACCGCCCAGGCCATCGCGGATATCGTCCTGCCCGCCGGCGCTTTCCCGGAAAAAGACTCTGTATTCTCTACCGGTATACCGCTCAACGCCATTCAGAAGGTGGTCACGGTGGATGAGTGCCGGTCAGACTGGGAAATCAATTTCGAGCTGGCCAGACGTCTCAATCCTGAAGCCGTCCCATGGAAGAACGTTCGGGAGCTTCTCTCACACCGGATCAAGCCCTGCGGCCTGACTTTTGAGGAGTTATGTAAAATTCCCTGGAATCTGGCTCCCAAAGGCCATCCTTCTGGGACCGTCCCCTACCGCAGATATGAAAAAGGACTGCTGAGGCCCGATGGCAAGCCCGGATTCCGGACTCCTACCGGTAAAATCGAACTGTATTCCACTACCTTTGAAAGCTACGGTCTGGACCCTCTTCCCCATCATAAGGAACCCGTAGAAAGTCCGGTAAGCACTCCTGAAATCTGGCAGAAGTACCCCCTGATACTAATCACTGGCCGGCGCAGCGGCGTCTTTTTCCACAGCGAACACCGCCAGATTCCCTGGCTGAGGGAAATCGCGCCTGACCCGACGGTTGAGATACATCCGGATACCGCTAAAGAGCTCGGAATTCAAAACGGCGAATGGGTCTGGATTGAAGGCGTCAGAGGCAGGATGAAGCGAAAAGCCAGGTTAACTCCGATAATGCATCCCCGGATGGTCCAGGCGCTTCACGGCTGGTGGCTTCCGGAAGCCGAGGGGAAAGCCCCGGATTTCTACGGGATCTGGGACCTGAATGTCAATCAACTGATACCTATGGGCTGCCAGAGTTCCAGCGGTTTCGGCGGCGCCCCCACCAAGACCATGCTGTGTAAGGTGTATAAGGTGAGTGAAGGAGAGTGAATCCTGATTATGGATCAGCATGTGAATAACAACAGTAATATCATTGCAGAGACCCGGTCTGGAAAGGTCCGGGGTATTCGGGAAGACGGACTCTGCATTTTTAAAGGAGTGCCTTACGCCGCACCGCCGGTGGGCCGGTTAAGATGGATGCCGCCTCAGCCGGTCGAGCCGTGGAGCGGAGTGCGCCCGGCACTGGAATTTGGGCCTGTTCCTCCCCAAAATCCCATCTCCAATAATACCGGCTCAGGCGGAGTCCGGACTGAGCCTCAGAGCGAGGACTGCCTGTATTTGAATATTTGGAGCCCGGGAGTCGATGATGAAAAAAGGCCGGTATTACTCTGGCTTCATGGCGGCGCTTTTTGCCTGGGATCAGGCTCGAACCCCAGGCATGACGGAAGCAGCCTGGCCCGGCGCGGCAACGTAGTTGTCGTCACCATCAACTACCGCCTGGGCGCTCTGGGGTTCCTGAACCTGAACGAGCTTACTGGAGGAAAAATCCCGTCTACCGGTAATGAGGGGCTGTTGGACCAGACCGCTGCTCTGCGCTGGGTACAGGACAACATCGCCGGATTTGGCGGCGATCCCGGGAATATCACCGTTTTTGGCGAGTCCGCCGGCGGCATGAGCATCTCATGTTTAATGGCCTCGCCTCTGACGCCGGGTCTCTTTCAAAAGGCGATATTGCAGAGCGGTGTCGGCAACATGGCGATTTCCCTCAGTGATGCGGTCTATAATGCCCGGCAGTTTTTGGCCGTGCTGGATATAAAGCCGGACGATATTGACTCTTTAAGGTCGCTTTCAGTCGCCCGGCTGCTGTCAGCTCAAAAGAAAGTCCTGACTATAACACAGGAGCCCAAAACCGGACCCGGCCTCACCGCTACCGTGCCGGTGATAGACGGGAAAGTGATTCCCGAACCGCCCCTGGAGGCTGTCAAAAAAGGCCGGGCTGCTTCTATAGCTGTGCTGATAGGCACCAACCTGGAGGAAACCAAATTTTTTAATACCATCAGTCCGAATCTGTCGCCAAAGGATGATGGCTGGCTGATTGAGCAGCTAAAGGGATTTTTACCTCTGGATTACATCCCGGGTCTCATCGAGACCTACCGTCAGGCCCGCAGCAAACGTGGCGAGTCGGTGACCCCGGTAGAGCTGTGGTCAGCTATCGATACCGACCATATGTTCCGCATACCGGCCTTGCGTTATGTCGAAGAGCAATCGCGGCATAACCCGCAGACCTATAACTACCTCTTCACCTGGAAATCACCCATACCTTACCTGGGTGCCTGCCATACCCTTGATGTCGGTTTGGTATTCGGTAACACACGGGAAAATCTTTATGGTTCCAGTCCGGAGGTAGAAAAACTCTCCGGGAATATGCAGGATGCCTGGACGTCCTTCGCCCGTACCGGAGATCCCGGCTGTGTCAGTCTGGGCACATGGCCCCCCTATGGTAGCCGGCGGTTGACTATGATTCTGGGGAATGAATGCCGTATTGAAGAAGCCCCTTACGAGGAGGAGCGTCGCGTCTGGGAATCCCTGCCTGCACAATTCCGTGGTTGTTAAGCCGGCCTTGTCATTTTAACAAAAGCGGTCCTGTTTCAACCTTCGTTGAAATTCCGCTCGTCGGTACTGCTGGTGTGCCAGGCATCCTTTAATACCGAATGCAGGTATAGTTTGGCGTTGGTTGACAAATTTGAAAACGGCGGTGACCCGGTCCAGTTATGATCCAGGTCTCTCTTTTTCGCCTCGGCCTCCCATTCACTTTGAATGTTTAAAACATGGGATTCGCTTTCTTCAATGTCTATCAGCCTGCCGGGCTCGGGCAAACGGTACTGAGAGAACCCGTATACTATCGCATTATGGATGTCCAGTAAAACATTCCATGGTTCCAGAGCCCCGATCTCTCTATACTGATAGTCCCTGTATACCCTGGTTTCGATATGTTTCATTGGGTAATTCTCTTAGTTTGTTCCGGGCACAGTTT
>CAZELW010000058.1:2190-8186 GCA_964513135.1 uncultured Dehalococcoidales bacterium | reverse complement strand
TTCCGATGATCTTGCCGTACTTTTTTGCTTTCATATGGGGCACGACGTATTTACAAAACAGGAAGTGGCTTTTCAGGTTCAGGTTGATCATTTTATCCCATAACTCTTCCGGCATGTCCTCGATAGGTGGAAGTGGATTGGTCCCACCTGCGTTGTTGACCAGGATATCGATCTTTCCGAATTGGCGGATAGTCTGGTCTACAGCATCTTTAACCTGTTCGCCATCGGTCACATCACACCGGACAGCCAGTCCCTGGACTCCTTTTTTCCGGACTTCCGCAATGGTATCATTGGCTTCATTAACGCTGATATCCGCTACCACTATGGAAGCGCCTTCATCAGCCAGTTTGAGCGCCATACCTTTTCCCATCCCTTTTGCTCCACCCGTAATTATTGCGACTCTGTTCTCAAGTAACATTTTTTCCTCCTATCAATTATTAAATATATGATGATTAACTCTTTATCATGTCTACCAGCCAGAGGGACATATCAGGAAAGGCGATTACCAGCCACAGGAAGACTATCAGGACGATCAAGAAAGGCATCGTTCCCATTATCAATCGCCGGATGGGGACCTTGAACATATTTTGCACCAGGTACATTGTAAATGGTGGTGCTTTCAATCGTAAGCATTTCTCTGGCCTTGACCTCCTTTTCAAGCTGGTAGGCCGCACTTTGAGCGGAAAAATCCTTGCCGAGTTTGACTATGGCCTGCTGTGCATCGGCGGGCAGCTTATTATAAACATCCAGGTTCATATTCAGACCGATCCCGGAGGGAAGTAAAAATGAAATCAACAAAATCAGCAACCTTTTTTTCACCAATAGAAACCTTCTATGCTGTTTAATGTTTTGTATTCTACTATTTTCTGTGGATTGAATCAAACTTTTGGAAAAAATATCTCCTGTAGTTTCGCGTATAGCCGTTTTCCGAAGGGGTCAAGATGTTGGCATCAGTAGTACCTGTAGCTGAAGATAAAATAAAGGAAGCGGATTCCGGTGGTAAAAATTAGAGGCTAATTAAGGTGATATCATTACCTTTTAATTTTGGTGGGGAAGGAGGGACTCGAACCCTCAAGCCTCGCGGCACATGATCCTAAGTCATGCTCGTCTGCCAATTCCGACACTCCCCCGTGAGCGCATGATAAAGCAGTACCGAACCAGCGGTCGATCATTTAATAATATACCATTTTGCCCGATGCCGCTCAATGCTTTGCCAATCTACAGCATGGTCATACTCAGGCAATTATCCATGAGGAGTTCATCATGACATAATACTGAGGGGGTGTTATAGGGACGAGTTAGCTGTCACTGTTTCTTCTTCCACAGTTTCCTCATCCGGCCTCGAATGGCCTCTTCCCTTTTTCTGGTTTCTATGGAATCAATACGGATGTCATCCCCTTCGATAATCAGGACGTCACCCTCTTTGGCGTTAGCCGGGATTTTTTGGCGGGGAATATTGACCATGCTCCGGTCTGACTTTTCGCAGACTGCGATATCATCCTCGAATCGATCGATAATCAACTGCATATGCTTACCTCTCAGTACTGACGCTTAATCCGGACCCATTGGAGGTAAAAGTGATGCTGCCGTTCAGGTCTGTACGATAGATCTTAATGCCGGCGGAGTTCAAGAGGTCCAGCGTTTCCTGATGGGGATGCCCGTAATCATTGTCCTCTCCCGCCATGATTACGGCGAAGTCAGGGGATACTGCCTGTAAAAAGTCCACCGAAGTAGAGGTGGTGCTGCCGTGATGCCCGACTTTAAGAACATCGGACTTAAGGTTGTAGCCTTTCTCCAGCATCTCCTTCTCGGAAACGGTTTCCGCGTCTCCTGTAAAGAGAAAAGAGGTATTGCCGTACAAAAGCCGGATGACGATAGAGTAATTATTGGGGTCCGAGTAGTCCTCGCTGTTAGGCGCCAGGATCGTACATGTGGCGTCCCCAATAATAAAATTACTGCCCGGTTCGGGGCTGGTGACAGTCAGGTTTTTGTTCTCTATCGCAGTCAGGACATCCTCAAAGGTCCTGGTGGTAGCGGCGACCTCCGGCATGTATATATCGCCGATATCGAAGTTGTTGATAACAGAGTCCATTCCACCGATATGGTCTTCATGTGGATGAGTGCCTACAAGCACATCAACTTTCCGGATATTCATGCTTTTGAGAAGACTTACCAGTTCGTCGGCGCCTCTATTGCTTCCGGTATCGATCAACATAGTACTGTTGTTTGATCTAATCAATATCGCATCCGCCTGGCCGACATCCAGAAAGGTGACTCGCAGGGGATTGGGTGTAGATGTTTCTCCCTCTGTGGGGGTGAAAAATAAATCGCAGCCTGTAGATGCTAATAATACGACTGCCAGCAACAGTACCGTAAATAATTTCAATGCTTTCATTGTAAGGACCTTCGGGGAGGGAATAAGCTTCATTTTCATCTTATATTGAATTGGAATTGATTTCAATTAAACAAAGGTAATGTTGGGGGATAGCAAAAATAACCCATTACTTGCGGATCCGGATATCGACCTTGCGAATAGGGGTGGTTACCCCTTTAAGCGGAGAAAGCACACCCTGGAGGGTGCTTTTGAAGATTTTAGTTACAAATTCGTTGACCGGGATACTTTTTCCATTAAATAGTATGGATAAGCGATCGTCTTCTATAGTCAGATCCAGCTCTTTAACGCGGCCGGTACCTTCCAGCGATTCAACCATGCCGCTAACGGTATGGTTGACAAATCTCGCCACAAAATAGTCGATATTTATCGGAATATCGTTCACTGTCAGGTTTAATTGGACTGTCATTCTTCCTCCTTACTTTCCCCTGTCACCTTGATTATCTCTAGCCGATCCCATTAACATAGAGTGCTGTCTGTACCATTGCCATAGCATTCCATAAAGAATGTAAGAAGATAGTACTCCAGAGCGATCCGGTCTTCAGCCGGACAATTCCCATAACAATTCCCAGGACGAGGATCGAAATTAACCCGAAGGCATTATATTGAATATGCAGGGCCGCCCATGTGATGGACGTCAGGGCGACAGCACCCAGTGCGCCAATACGGGATTCCTTAAGCCCAACCAGAAGAAAACCGCGAAAGAACATTTCCTCGAAGACCGGGGCAAAAATGACTACCGCAATCCAGAGCAGGGGCAGCCAGACTGCGGTTTCGTACGTTTGAACCATGAAGTTAAAGTTCTGCTCGGACACGTCGATAACCTGTTCCAGACCAAAAGACGCTGCCAGCAGGCCGACTATTATCCCCAGTAAGACTAAAATTGTCTTAAGACCGATCGGTTTCAATCCCAGGTAATCCGCGATACTGATATTTTTGCGGATAGATATGAAAAGCACAATCAAACCTGCGCCAGCGATCCCGGATACTATTGTGGAGACGGATATCAGCAGCCCGTTAGTAGTCAGACTTTGAATAAACCGGGACAGGTCCAGCCCGGGATTAGCCTGAAATTCTTCGAGGACAGAGAATACCGTAAAAAATATAGCTATCAGGGACTGCGCAGCGAAGTAAACCAAAAATACGGCTGCTCCCAGCCCGATAGTCGCCCAGGGTCCCCAGACGCGGGACGCTGGTCTGGGAGTTTCCGGCACAGCAGGTTCAAACTCAGGTTGTATCAAATATTCCATCCTCCCAACAAAAAGGCCTGTTATTCCTCAATTCCATATCTTATATTACCAGTAATCTCTGGAGGCGGTCTAGTTAATGAGATTTAAATCTTTTATAATGAGGAATAAAACAAGGAAAGCTTTTCCATAATAACAGGTGAGAAAGAAGAAGATTGTTGTGGAGGAGAAAATTCGCCTTGCAATGTCAGGGAAAAGGCGGACAGAAGCCGAGCAGGTTCCGGGACTAGCCGAAGAGAAGCGCTGCGCCAGAGAAGGCTATCGTCTGGTGGCAGGGGTTGATGAGGTTGGGCGGGGTTGTCTGGCCGGCCCGGTGGTAGCCGCTGCGGTGATCATGCCGTTCGGCAGGCGTTCGGCGTGGTATAAGGAGGTCAGAGACAGCAAGCTTTTGACACCCGAGAAGCGCGAATACCTGTCTCCGCTTATCCATGAAGCGGCCGTATCCATCGGCACCGGTGTAGTCGATTCCGGCCTGATTGACCGTCTGGGGATGACCCAGGCCGTTCAAACAGCTATGAAAATAGCCGTTGAAAAGCTGCATCCCCGGCCGGACTATGTACTGATAGACTACATGACCGTTAAGGACCTTCCGTGTCCCCAAAAAGGAGTCAGGGAAGGCGATACCCTGTGTTTTTCCATCGCCTGCGCTTCAATTGTGGCCAAGGTGTTCCGGGACCATTTAATGGCAGATTTGGACAGGAAGTATCCGGGTTACGGTTTGTCAATGCACAAGGGTTATGGAACGGAAAACCATCTGGCCTGTTTGCGGAAGCTGGGACCTTCACCTGTTCACCGGCGTTTATTCAAGCCGGTAAAAAATATCGCGCAACTGGCTTTCGATGATATCAGAGTAAACACTTCTCTGACTGATTATGGACCGAAAAAATAAAGGCGACCTTGGTGAAAGGATAGCGGGAGACTTTCTGAAAAAGAAGGGCTACCGCATTTTGGAGACCAACTATCGATGCCGGTGGGGTGAGATCGATATCGTGGCCCGCCAGCGTGATTTCCTGGTCTTTATTGAAGTCCGTACCAGGTCCAATCTTGCTTTCGGCCTCCCTGAGGAGTCCCTCAGCGAAAGAAAGATAGAGCACCTGGAAAAAACCGCCCACTTTTACCGACAGACTCATGATAAATTGCCGGATTCCTGGCGTATAGACCTTGTCGCCGTGGAGATGGATGCTGCCGGCAGCCCGAGGCGAATCGAGGTATTTGAGAACGCTCTGGAAGGACAATGAGGGAAAGCCCTATCGCGGGATTACAGCGATCACCTCCACTTCAACCAGCATATCCGGTTTACTCATAGAAACCGGCTGTATCAAAGTACTGGCAGGAGGTTCTTCCAGAAGTCGCAGTCCGTGTTTTTGCCAGTATTCTTTCTCCGTCTGCCTGAAAATATTGTAATCTTCGATGCGTTTAAGATAGACGGTGGTCTTCACGATATTGTCCATGGATGTTCCGGCCTCAATCAAAGCTGCACGGACCTTGTCCAGGGCTACCCTGGTCTGCTCAGCCAGATCAGGTGAACTGATCTCACCGGTATCGGCAGACCGGCCACCCATACCGGAAAGGAATACCAGGTCGCCAACCACGACCGATCTGGCGAACTGCTGCTTTTTTCCGGCATAAAAAACGGGATAAGTCTTCTTTTTCATCTTCAGAGTCTCCCATTATATTTATAACTCAAAAAACTCTGAATTAATATCCCCCGGCTTAATCCGGCGCTGCCACCGGATTTCTCAATACCCCGATATTCTCGATCTTGATTTCGACCACATCCCCGGGCTGCATGGGAGCGATGCCTGCGGGCGTGCCGGTAGCGATGATATCTCCCGGCAACAGAGTCATAATCCCGGAAATAAAACTGATCAACCGGGAAATTCCAAAAATAAGCTCGCTGGTACGCCCGGACTGGCGCAATTCGCCATTGAGATATGTTTCCAGCTTCAGGTCGTCCGGCTCTACCGAGGTCTCAATCCAGGGCCCTACCGGAGCGAAAGTGTCGAATCCTTTGGCCCGAGTCCACTGTCCATCCTCTTTCTGAAGCTGGCGTTCGGTAACGTCATTGAAACAGGTATAACCCAGCACGTATTTGCGGGCTTCTTCTTCAGGTACATATTTGGCTTTTTTGCCGATCACCACTGCCAGCTCGCACTCATAATCAACTCTTTTCCAGTTGCGGGGTAGAACTATCGGCTCATCCGGCCCGATGACCGCTGTCGGCGGCTTTAAAAAGATCAGGGGACTGGTCGGCAGGCCATGGGCCAGCTCTTGAGCGTGAGGACGGTAGTTCACGCCCAGGCAGATTATCTTGGAGGGCAGGCAGGGCGCCAGCAGCCTGACCTTTTCCAGGGGAT
>CAZELW010000058.1:0-2180 GCA_964513135.1 uncultured Dehalococcoidales bacterium | reverse complement strand
AGTGCCGGACTCGAACATCTGAAAAGGGTCTGTCTCAAGCTTCTGTACCAGATTGTTCTGGACTATTCCGTATTCGATGGTTTTCTCCGCGGAGAAACGGGCTATGCGCATTTTGCCTCCTTTATTAATAAAGGTGTATTCCAATTATCTAAAAAAGCCGGCTGACAGTCAAAGTATGCGGCCTTTTTATTAAATCAAATTCCGGCTTTCTCATAAATCCGGAGTGTTGTCAGACCGGAGGAACATTCCTTCCCTCAGCGCGGCGAAGCAAGGCATGAGAGAAAAGGGAATGGAGGTGCTATTGAACGGACAAACAGGGAGAATATCGGCTTGCCGGCATAGGAAATCGGCGACCAGGCTGCCCAGGCATCTGCGAAAAGACGCTATTGCTTGATAAAGCAACGAGTCAATCCGGTAATCATTTGCCTAATAATTCCGTTAAGGCGGAAACATCCGTCAGTCTTTCCAGCCCCGTCACCATCTCCTGAATCTGTAAAGCTGTTTCCCGGTCATAGTGGGCGTATTCCGCGCAGCTCAGGTATTTTCCCGTAAATTCCTCGTCGGTCTGCGGGTTCTGCGGGTCGCCTTTGGCGTGCTCCACTTTACAGCTGTACACCGTGCCGTTCTTCATTTTCAGGACTACCTCTTGATAGCCGAACGACCCCACCTGCTGTTCCTGCTCTAAAACCACCAATCTTATTGCCTGCATTAATTGACGGGTCGCGGGATCATTGATATTTTCATCGGCGAAATGACTGATCTTGATTTCTCCTTCAATAAGGGCCCGGCATAGACAGTAACCGGGGCTGAACTTGGCCTCAATGCCAGTTGTTGGGTCGTTGTAATGCACCATTTTATCGATTATAGTGGGGATGCGAAGCTCGATTTCCGAGATTTGCCGCCAGTCGATATTATGCTCTTTTCTTAACTCCAGCCCTGCAGTGACGCCGAAAGCGCTGATATGGGCGCAAGGGTAGGCTTTGAACATAAGCCCCGGATTGATGAGATTCCAGGGACGGCCTAAAGCCTGAGAGTGGGCTGCCTGGATTTCTTTTGAAAGCATCTCCGGATTACCGGTGAAGGTATTGTAATAGCCGTAAGGGGCTTCGATGATATCCTCGTGGGCGGTGAAGCCTTTTTGGGCCAGAAAGCCGGCTTCGATGCCGTTCCGGGCCGCGTTGCCGGCATGCAGGTGGCCGGCCATGCTGCCGAAGTTGCGGATCATCCCGCAGGCCAACGAGGCCTCGATTCCCAGACTCATGTTGATCTTTGATTCATCCAGTTCCAGCAATTTAGCGACTGCTGCGGCGGACCCCATGGCGCCCAGCACTCCGGTCCACTCCCAGCGCCGGCCTCCCAGGAAGGCATCTCTGCTCATCAGTCCGATTTTAGCGTAAGCTTCGACTCCCAGGCAGTAGGCTGTAATAAGGTCCTGCCCGTTGAGATGCAGTTTCTCGGCTACTGCAAGGGCGGCGGGGAATATACTGGTGGTGGGATGGGCCAGACCTACATCAGGGAAGACCAGGCAGTCATCATAGTCCAGAGCATGCGCCGCCGTACCGTTGACCAGAGCAGCCAGAGCGCAGTTGGTCTTATACCTGTGTCCGATGACCGTGGCTTCCCGCGGCGATTGGGTCTCCTGTGCCATCTGGCTGATTATCCGGCCGGAGGGCTCCTGGCTGCCAGCCATAGCCACACCGATATGGTCCAGAATCGCCTTCTTGGCTGCGGCCACTACTTCTTCCGGCAGATCGGCATAGGTGGTCTGAGAGATGAACTGCGCCAGTTTTCCGGTAAACAATCTGTGTTCTCCTTGAGTCAATGTAGCAGTTGACTCTTCAATATTAACTGAAAACCAAAGACTAAACCCAGGCCAGGGTGAGAACCGTATTATTTCAAACGTGGAAAGAGGGGGAAATGCAGTTCTCACTCTGTTATTAATATAGATTAAAATTACTACTTACAACTATTTATTGCAAGCTCAAGTCCGTCATTGAGGAGAGGTACTGTTCGGGGGTCACGGAGAAATCCCAGTCCCCCGATGCAGGCTGGCTGAAGCCAGTACACAAAATACAGATCATCCTGTATAATAGGGTTGGTAAGCGCCCCTGTAGCTCAGTTGGATAGAGCAGCGGTTTCCTAAACCGCGTGTCGAGAGTTCGACTCTCTCCAGGGGCACC
>CAZELW010000057.1:0-8332 GCA_964513135.1 uncultured Dehalococcoidales bacterium | reverse complement strand
GAGATAATGAGCGGTGACTGGAGTTCAGACGTGTGCTCTTCCGATCTGCACAGGGTATAAGGGAGCAATAATTTCCAGGGAGCTTTCCCGAGCCGGCGCGCTATATCATAAAGCACCAGCAGACCGATCACGCTGAAAATCAAGACTTCAATCCGGAACAGTATGCCTAACTGAATGTAATTATCGGCCAAAAGACCGGGCAGGACGAAGAAAAGCAAGGCCAGGGGAGGATATTCCAGGTTGAAATCCCGATAGGGAACCTGGCCTTCCAACACCCAGGAGGCAAAATTGAAATAAAGTCCGGCAGGGCTGTACTGGATAGTGTAAACGGTTTCAAAAAGCAGGCCAAAAATGAGAACTTGAGCCAGAATAAAATAAACAAGCTGCCATCCATGGCTTATTGGGACTCTCTTTCCCCATTTATTGGCAGTCCCATCTTTATTCCGCATAACCTGGGTTTTCATGTAATAGAAATATGTCCTTTCTCCGCATCCGAATAGCTCCCGGCTGCCCTTTTATATTTTACCTCATGTCCAGACCGTCTGATATGGAATCGGGATGTCCTGCGGGCCTTTCCATTTTCATTATTAGATTTTATTTCCCTATCCTGTGAGGAAGGGGGCGGAGTTATGATTAAGGAATGTGGGGAGAGGGGAGGAGTAATTAATGAATATTAAACCATGCCTCATCCGAGATTTTTCCTGATCCTGACAGCCACCAGGGAAAATAATATACTTACAATACCCACTGTAAGAAGCTGCCAATTCCCTTCCGAAACGAAGGGAATCGGCAAAGAGGTCAAAATCGACAGACAGCCGGTTAAAAACAATATCCAGACGCTAATCGAAGTCAATGCTTTGAATATCGGAGGCATATTAAACTCCTAAAATTTTTTTGCTTTAATAAGGACTTAACTTATTATATAGCAACCTCCGATAAAAAGATTCAGGATTTTTTCCTTCTCTTATAAATTACCAGCCCGACGATGCCCCCAATAACAATCCAGACCGGGCTGAATACACCCAGGACGATCAAGGCGTTGACCAGGCCGCGGCCGAACGAGGTAAACCCTTCCCATGCATTTTGAGCAGTTTTGCCCGGATTCCAGCTTTCGATTATGGAGATATACTCATTTCTGGAGATAGAATTGGTATAACCCTTATCATCGGTTACCTTTAGAGATACCGTATATGTTCCCGCCTTTTTATAAGAATGAGAGGGAGAACTCTCGACGCTGGTCTCACCGTCCCCGAAGTACCACTGGTAGTTATAGGGAGCAAATCCGCCAGCGACATCACTGGTAAACCGGATGTTCTCATCGGTGGCCACGCTGACTTTATCCGCACTGAATTTCAGGTCCAGCATGGCCTCATTAAGTCTGACCTGAATCAGTGAAGTAGAAGAAGTGCGCTGCAAATACTGCATGCGACCTTTAGCCTGTTCTATCTGTTCGCGTACGTTAGTAAGCTCACGCTGAATCTTGATGATATCATCTGTTTCAGTGGCTGTCTCCATTATTTTTAAAAGCTGGATTTCCGAAGCTTCCAGATTCCTTACCTTGGAATCCAAATCTATGTACTCCTCGGTGACGTCCTGGCTGGAGGTGGACTCACTGGTGACGTTCTTCGCCAGCTCCCTGATAGCAGCAACAGCCGCATCATAGTTCTCGGCAAGTACTCGGATGGAGATAGTCCCGATGTTGCGCTCACCTTCTTTCCATTTCTGGGAATTCACGACGTAGCCGCCGAATTCGGCAGCCAGCTTACTGATGCTGTCCAGAGCTGAAGATACTTCGCTTACTACCAGCTCCATATTGCCAGTACGAATCACCATGCGGTCAACGGGAACCGGTGATTGAGATACAGGAGTGGAACCAGGCGAAGACACGGCGCCTCCATAAGCCGGTGCTGTAGTCGTCATTGGCGGCACAGGCCCCTGGGATCCGTCATAATACCCCGGCGCCGAAGCAGGGGCAGAGGTGGTGGGCATGGGAACGCTGGAAGTCCGAGGTTTGGCGGCACCGGCACAGGACACGGATGCCAGAAGTATGGCTATCATTATCAGACCGACAATTGTGAGTTTCTTCATTTCAGTAACTCCTTCAGGTTAATAGGAAACAGCACCGGTTAAAAAACACACCCCCGGGCCAGTCCTCATATTAATATACGCCGGACCACCAAAAGTATTACATCGACCCGGTATTATCGCCCAAAAGAACCCGGTCGTATAATATAACGGAATGCCGAATAGAAAGTTAGCCAAGCAGGTAAATATCAAAGCGTTCCTACGGGGTCGATATCCAGAACCCACCCCGCGGGAAGAGGGATTTCGGCTAGAAAAGAAGACGGATCCGGCGCACGAAGGAAAAGCTGCCAGCGGTACTTTCCTCGCACCCGCTGAATATAGGCTGGCGCCGGACCGACCAGGCTGATTCCGCTGACGCCTCTGGAGTCCCTTTCTTCCAGCAGCACCCGTTTAACTCTCTCCGCCTCTTCCCGGCAGCGCCCGTTATCATGGTGACTAAAGACCAGCCTGGCCAGCCTGCTGAAAGGAGGATTATGTAAATCTCTCCGATAAGCTATTTCCTTCTGATAAAATCGGAGGTAATCATGTCCGGCGGCAGACTGAATGGCGTAATGCTCCGGAGAATAAGTCTGGATAATCACCTTCCCGCCGGCGGCTCCCCGCCCTGCCCGGCCGGCAACCTGGCTCAACAGTTGAAATGTCCTCTCGTTGGCCCGGAAGTCCGGCATATTCAGGGCAACATCAGCAGAAACAACGCCTACCAGGGTTATACCCGGCAAGTCCAGGCCCCTGGCGACCATCTGGGTCCCGATCAGGATATCAGCACCTCCGGACTTGAGCCTGTCATAGATCTGCCGGTGGGTCTGGCCCCGACCTTTTACGGAATCACTATCCCAGCGCAGTATTCTGGCGCCGGGAAAAACCCGGGCAGCCTCCTGTTCCAGCTTTTCAGTGCCAGCCCCCAGATATTTTATCCTCCGGCTCCGGCAAGACGGGCACGTCCGGGGATCCTTGATATGATAGTTGCACTGATGGCAAATCAGCCTTTCTTCTGTAAAATGATAGCTCATGGGGACATCGCAGCGCTTACAGCGGACTACAAAGCCGCAGTCCCGACATTCCACGAAGCTGGCCGTTCCCCGGCGGTTGAGAAAAAGCAAGACCTGTTCATGGTTCTTCAAGGCGGAATCAATCGAGTCGGCAAGCGGGCGGCTGAAAAGGCTGAGATTACCGGCTTTCATCTCCGCTCTCAGATCAGCAATTTCAACCTGCGGCAGCGGAGACCCCTCATCCGGCGTAACCCGCTCAACAAGCTCCAACAAGCGGTACTCGCCGTTCAAAGCCCGGAAATAGCTTTCAACATCGGGCGTAGCACTTCCAAGCAGCAGGACTGCTCCGGTCAACTCGGCCAGCTTTGCAGCCACCTCACGAGTATGATAATAAGGTGAGTCCTGCTGTTTGTAGGTCCATTCGTGCTCCTCATCGATAACTATCAGTCCCAGGTCGGGCTGAGGGGCAAAAATGGCGCTGCGGGGACCAATCACTACATCGAATTCGCCATTTTTAATACGCCACCACTCATCGAACTGCTCTCCCAAAGAAAGCGCGCTGTGCAGGACGGCCACTCTTCCCGGAAAACGGGAGGTAAAACGATCTATTATCTGGGGAGTCATAGCTATTTCCGGGACCAGCACAATACCCCGCTTACCGTGCCTGACAGTCACTTCCAGCGCCTGTAAATAGATCTCGGTCTTGCCGCTGCCGGTAATGCCGCGCAGCAAGAAAACTTCCGGCCTGCCGGATGCCGACCGTTTCCCCTCCAGGCTATCGCGAACAGGTTGGAAGACCTTTGCCTGAGCAGGAGAAAGAGGCAGGGGAAAGGACAAATTAATATGATCCAGGGGGAGAGGATCGCGATCAACACGCCTGAGTTCAATTTCCACCAGCCCCTTTTCCGCCAGAGACCTGATAGTCTGGCTGGAGCAGCCGGTCTTTTGTTTCACTTCAGATAGAGACGTCAGCCGGGCAAGTTCCAGAAGGTACTGCAGCACTTCCGCCTGTTTACCGGCCTTCCGGCCAAGACTGTCCAGGACCCGCCCTGATTCCTCCACCGACATTTTCAGGCACAGGTGCGGGACCATTTTCGGCTTGACCCGGACCTTTTCCAGAGTATAGCTTCTTGTCACCAGATGCTGCCGTACCATCTGAGGAACCGATCTCCGGATACGGAAGGCCCCAAATTTTTTTTCCAGATCTTTAACAGTGGAACTTCCGCTGGACTGGAGATAGTCCAGTATCTCTTTCTGGTCCGGACTGCAGGGCGCAGCCGCATTCCCGGCGGGAAGAGCGCTTATCCAGGTAATAATACGGCGTCCGAATCCGGGCGGCAGCATTAAAGCCAGAGATTCAAATAAAGGCGACAGGTAATACTGGCTAATCCAGCGGGCCAATGATACACGGGAAGCAGACAATAGCGGAGCGGGATCAATGTGTCCGATGATTTCCCGGGTTTCTTCCACAGAAGGCCAGGGAGTTAATTCCAGCACTACTCCCTGGAGGACTTTATCGCCGAAAGGAACCCAGACGGCCTGTCCGATATCGATACTGAGGCCGGGAGGGACACTGTAGCTGAAAGACCTTCTTTGAGCTGCCGGCGAGTTGACACTGACTTCAGCAAAAAGCATGGCAAGTTGGATTCCTTTACTGTCATTGCGGGCACCCAACCGCTGTGCCCGTCATTCAGGCTGTCAGGTAAATACAAAACGGCATCTTTTCTCCCCACAATGGCATAAAAAGGAGATGTAAGGCAATGCGGTGAATTCGCATTGCCTTAACAGTGTTCCGGTTATTCCTTTACCCGCTTTGCTTGTTTTCCTCTGCCGGAGCTTCAGCCTGAGTCTCTTCAGCCTTAGGAGCTTCGGCCTGCGGTTCTGCGGCTGACGGAGCTTCAGCCTTAGGGGCTTCGGCTATCGGGGCTGCTTCAACAGGAGCGGCCGCAGCCGGCTGTTCGACATCCGGTGCTGCTGCAGCTTCCGAGGCCACCCCGACCGGAGCTGCCTCCTCACTCAGTTTCTCTAACCGTCTCTCTTTGATACGAGATGCGCGAGCACTCAGACCACGCAGATAATAAAGCCTGGAGCGGCGAACTTTACCATGTCTGACCACTTCGACCCCGTCGATCATCGGGGAATAGATGGGGAAGGTACGCTCAACACCAACACCGGAAGTAACCCGGCGGACAGTAAAGTTGGTACCGGGGCCGGCCCGGTGTACTCTGATAACCACACCTTGAAAAACCTGAATGCGGGTCTTATCTCCCTCTTTAACTTTCTGTCTAACTTTTACCGTATCACCTGCGATGATCGGCGGAATTTTAGGATTAGCCTTGACTTCGTTTATATCCGTGATATTCATTAAACCCCCTACCTTATAGAAAAATTATCATTTTATATTCAAGAGACCGCATTCAATGCTATCCCGGCGCACAAGGTTAAATCACCCGGCCTCCCGTCTCAACAAGTCCGGGCGACGCTCGGCAGTGCGCTTGACAGCCTGTTCACGCCTCCATTTTTCTATCTCACCGTGATTTCCCGAAAGCAATATTTCGGGGACCGCCCAACCGCGAAAGACCTCCGGACGGGTATATTGCGGGTATTCCAGTAAACCGCCGGTATGCGACTCATTGATCAACGATTCTCCCGAACCCAGAACACCCGGCAGCAGTCTCACCACGGCGTCTACCACCACCATGGCTGCTATCTCCCCTCCAGTCAGCACATAATCGCCAATACTGATTTCATCCGTCACCAGATGCTCCCGGATGCGCTCATCAACGCCCTCATAATGCCCACAGATGAGCATCAGCCAATCATATTGCGCCAGGCTGTTCGCCACCGGCTGGGAGAACAGGCGACCCTGAGGGGTCAGCAAAATGATAGACAGCTTTTTGCCGGCCATTTCCGAAGCCTGTGATCTGACAGTTTCGACTGCTTCAAAAACCGGCTCCGGCTTCATCACCATACCTGCCCCGCCACCATAAGCGTAATCATCGACGGTATGATGCCGATCGTGAGTATAGTCCCTGATATTATGAATTTTAATGTCCACTATACCCTGCTCCGCGGCCCGCTTCAATATACTGCTATCAAAAGGCCCGACAAACATCTGGGGAAACAGGGTAAAAATATCGACACGCACGTTTTCTAACTCTTATGGGCCTCCGGGCTGTGTTCGGTTACTTCCCCGGTAATCATTTCCTTAGCGTGAACCAGAGGAGTCAAGATGACTTCCAGGCATTCACGCACACCATTCGTACTTCCCGGCAAATTTATAATCAAACATTTCTTGCGCACACCGGCGACTGCCCGACTCAGAATAGCGGATGGGGTCTTCCCAAAAGTCTCCAGGCGCATTGCTTCAGCTATTCCCGGTACCAATTTGTCCAGGATCGGCAGGGTGGCCTCCGGGGTAACATCCCGCGGCCCCAGTCCGGTACCGCCGGTGGTCAGAATAACGTCTACATCTCCGGCGTCCGCCCACTCAATCAAACGTCGACGGATAATATCGATCTCATCAGGGATAACGTCATAGCGGACTACCCGGCCATCCATAAGAGCAACTCTATCCTGAATGGCAGCTCCACTACCATCGTAACGTTCCCCCCGGGAGCATTTATCACTGATTGTAAGAATACCGAAATTTATCATTTATCCTCTCTCAACCTCACACCAAAACGCATTCTATTGTACCATATATGACGTCTCTAGCAAAGAAGCGAGCGTGGAAGCGAGGGTCATTTCGTTCTTTTCAAGGCAGGGGGAGGAGGGTTTGGGAGGAAGGGCAACGCTCGTGCCATCCTGAGAACCTTTGTCGTCTCAGATGTTAAGGGGTGAGGCTCCTCCAGGGTGACAGGAGAATGATGGTTCGGGTGGGATTAAACCGGCTCCGGTCCATAGTCCTTTTGGATTAGAACTTACTTAAACCGTAACATCAGTTAATTATTTTGAATCAATACTTTGTCTTTCAGGGTGGGGAAAAGTGGGGACGGTACTTTAGTCATTATATATCAATTATATTACCCCAGTCAGGCAAACTGTTTTAGCTTCCGGCATCAGAACTTTCGATATCAATAGAGGCTGAATCTTTGATAAAAAACTACCAAAAAATATCTTGCAAAAACTATCAAAAGGGTCTTGACAAATGCTGCAGGTAGAGTACAATGGTAAAAAGTGGGTAATGGTGGTGAAATTTCCCTATGTTTATCGGCCAATTTGACTACCGAATAGATGAGAAGGGCAGGGTGCCGATTCCCCCCAAATTCAGGACTGAAGAACTGAAAAAAGAGGGAGTAGTGCTTTGCCCCGGTTTTGAAAAATACATCGCCATTTATACCCTCCCAGAATGGAACAAATTGTCTGATTTGCTGACATCTTCTAATATTACACCCAGCAAGATGAGAATACTAAATCGGTCAATTTTTTCCAATGCCTTTACCGCAGAAACGGACTCTCAGGGAAGGATTGTGATTCCTCCTTACCTCAGGCAATATGCTGATATCGGAGACGAGGTAGTCATTGCCGGGGTAAAAACTCATATGGAGATGTGGAACAAACAACTTTGGAATGCTCAAATGGCTGACCACATGGAAGAAGCCCGGCTTATTATGGACACCATAGAAAGACGCTGAGAAGCACCGGTACACATCGACATACCAGACAGGTTTACAGATACAAGTTCCGGCTGATACAGGACCGGAAAGGACAACTAGAAAAGACATGGAAGTACTGACGTCGGCGACACATATTCCGGTATTAGCCCGAGAGGTTATAAAAAACCTGGCGGTCCAGCCAGGAGGGCGCTATATTGACTGCACTCTGGGAGCCGGCGGTCATGCCCAGACAATAATGGAACACAGCACACCAGGCGGGCAACTGCTGGGTATTGATGCTGATCCAGATGCCATCCAAACCGCCCGGGCGCGTCTGAAACCATACGAAAATTCCATCAGACTGGTAAACGACAACTTTAGCAATCTGAGGGATATCTGCATCAGGTATGATTTCTTTCCTGTGCACGGTATTCTATTCGATCTGGGACTTTCTTCTCCTCAACTGGATGTGAAAGGCCGGGGCTTCAGTTTTCAACATGAATCACCGCTGGACATGCGTTTCAGTCCTTCGCAGAAATTTACAGCAGCGGACATTGTGAACAGCTATTCCGAAGCTGAACTGAGCCGTATCATCAGGAGCTATGGGGAAGAGATCAATTCCCGCAGATCGGAAGAGCACACGTCTGAACTCCAGTCACG
>CAZELW010000056.1:0-8355 GCA_964513135.1 uncultured Dehalococcoidales bacterium | reverse complement strand
GAGATAATGAGCGGTGACTGGAGTTCAGACGTGTGCTCTTCCGATCTTTACCAGTCCGTCAGCCCGGCGGTAGATCGCGCCTTCAATTTTACAGGCATCCATGCAGGGGGCATCCTGGCAGTGATTGCAGAGAATCGGATAATAGGCAACTTTCACTCTGGGAACCTGCCCTCTAACGGTTTCAGTCAGCTTCAGCCAGAACTGGCCAATTTCCGGCTGGGGTTTGGCGTAAGGGGTCCAGTCATTGGCTACGTGCTCATCCTTACAGGCGATCTGGCAGCAGTAACAACCATTGCAATATGAACTATCATGAACAAATACTTTCATTATTTTCCTCCATCCTCTACCCAGGCATTGAAGCGCAGGCCAGATGCCGGGTGATATTCTCTCTCCCAGGCTTCAGGATAAAGCTTTCTCCACTCTTCCATTTCAGCCTGAGTTACTTTCTGGACATCCACCAGGAAACCACTGGTAGCCTCACCAACGCAGTTCTTGGAAATCACCCAATCCGGTGAAATCAGATCGATAGCGCCGCCCCGGTCGATTTTTCCGGGAAGAATGGCATCGCATCTGGCGCCATGGTCCATGTAAGTAACGCCGGGCATTATTCTCTCCCATACCAGCGCGCCTCCGAGAACAACGCCTCTCTCGTTGAATATCTTGATAATGTCGCCGGTCTTAATCCCTCTCTTCTCAGCATCTTTCGGGTTAACCCAGATAGGCTCATACCAGTAGCCGTCCCAACCTTTGACTTTGCAGGTAAGCGCCTCACGGGTCCAGGGGATATCGTCACCCTGAGCATGAGTCCGCCATCTGGGGTGATTGGCTACTATCAGCAGAGGGAACATTTTGGCGCGAGAGCCGCTTAATCTCTCGTCGTGCATTTCGGACTTTTCGACCCACTGCGGATAAGGCGGTCTCTCTTTATCATCCGGGAAGTTCTCGGCCAGCGGTTCGGAGTACAGTTCCATTTTCCCGGTGGGGGTGGGGATGGGATTGTTGTCCGGGTCCTCGTAGAATTTTCTCCAGAGAGATTTCTCCAGATCATCTTCCCAGTCCTCGGCAATGGGGAAGACGAAGTACTGTTTATCTTTGAATTCCTCCCAGGACAGGAAATCGTCGCAGCCCATGTTCGTGAAGACCAGCTTCTGAAGGTCCTGAGTGGTCTGGCCCTGGGTAATTTCTTCATATTTCCCCATCTTTTTGGCTACTTCCATGACAGCTTCAAAATCACTCTTGGACTCGCCAATGGGTTCAATAGCTTTATTCTGGATAGCGATATGCTGGAACTGGACACCCTGTCGGGTATGAGTCACAATATCATCCACTTCCATTTGAGTATTGGTGGGAAGGATGATATCGGAATAGAGGGAATCATTTTCCAGCCAGGGGTGCTGAACCACAATAGTTTCGATCTTAGGACTGCGATAAGCCTCAATAGTCTCGTTACCGCAGTTCCAGCAGGTAGTCCGGCAGGGGTTATCACACCACAGCATGTGGATTTCGGTGCCGCCGTCTTCCTTGGCAATGGGGTAAGTATATTTCACAAACTGGTCTTCCACGGAGGCCTCAATAGCGCCGCTGCCGTAGTAAGACAAGGAACCAAGCTGGATGGCCTTATGTACCAGGGTCTTCGGGATAATCTGTTTACCCCAGGCAGCCACAGTAGAGCGAGTGGGTTTGATCAGACGCTCGCCCAGCACGGGGTTGAAGAAGCGGGTAGTCTTGATACCCTTAGCGCGGGGCATGCCTCCGTAAGTGATCTGAGTCTGCCATTTACCGGGGCCGCCCAGACCCTGCATGGCCAGAAGAACGCATTCCAGGCGGGCAGGCTCATGAGAGTAAGGACCGCGTACATAGGAGCCTCCGAAGTAATGGGAGATAGAGACCGCTTTCTTCGCCCAATCCCGGGCCAGGGCTTTGATGGTCCATTCGGGAACACCGCATTTTTTGGAAGCCCATTCCGGAGTCTTAGGAACACCATCTTCATCTTTGCCAAGCACATAATCTACTATCTTGTCAAAGCCGACGGTGTGAGTATCGACATACTTCTTATCGTAAGTGCCCTCTTTGATCCAGGTATAGATGATAGCCAGCTGCATAGCGGCATCCGTGTTGGGCAGGACCGGAATCCACTTGTCAGCATGCACCGCACAGCCGTAGTTGACATCCGGACAAACGTAGACCTGCTTGATACCGGCATCACGCCAGAAGTAGCACAGGCGCGAAGCAAACTGACCGACGAAACCCCAGGGAGTAGTCTCCGGATCGCATCCCCAGAACAGGACCATGTCACTGTTCTCAGTGATGTCTTTGACTACATTATCAGTAGGATGCATCATACCGACAATACCCTGGCCCCAGACATGTTTGGAGCCGAAATACCAGCCTTCCCAGCTATCCGGATTTCTCACCATCTGGGTAAAGCCGCCGATCTTGTCCAACAACAGACCGGACTGACCGTGAGGAGTATTAATGGTCTTACATTCGCCATGGCCGTCTCCCTGAAGCATAATGGCTAAAGGCCCATACTCCTTATGAATTCTGCGGATCTCATCGGCAATAATATTTGCAGCCTCTTCCCAGGAGATCCTGACGAATTTGCTCTTGCCTCTATTCTGGGTATTCCTTTCACCTTTAGGGTCCCAATCCACTCTTTTTAAAGGATATTTGATACGGTTAGGAGAGTAGGTCCTCTTTTTGTAAGCTAAGGAATAGGGTCCAATACAGGTCTTGGTAAGAGGTTCGAGCTTTACACCGTTGCGCTCGAATTTCCATGGGTTAAAGGATTTCATGTCATACTTCCAGTCATAATGGAACGGTCTGACACGGACGATCTTGCCGTCTTTGACATCTACAAAGACCGGCGCACCTCCTCCATGCATACCACCCAGAGCAGTCGACTTCAGCACAGTTTTATCCGGCTGAGCAACGCCCTTTGCTTTGAGCTCACCTCTTTTTTCTGCCATTAGCTCCTCCCTTTCAGCATATTATCATGATGACTAGACTTTATTATAAAGCATTATAAATTGATACTCAAATAATATGTGACTTAGGTCACATATGCTCTATATGGAATATTTACTACGTACATACTGCATATTAAAAATGGGAAGGAAAAATGGGAGGGAAAAAACTTCATTTGGTTGACATATTTAAAATTACCATGATAAGATAATCCCGAGATCCTTCAGAGGCAATCTGCCTGGACCCGCCTCAAAAACACTCCCACCCGAATATCTTCTTTCGACAGAAGTCAATCTAAGGAGCACAAATTATAATATGGCAGACTATGACGTTTTATTGATCCATCCGCCGGCTTTCTATGATTTTCGGAAAAAGCCTTTTTTCACCGGCGCCCTGGGGACATCGGTCGAGCAGGTGCAATTCGATAAAATCCCTATCGGTATGCTGAGCATTGCCGAATATCTTGACCGGCACGGCTACAAGGTCCTGGTAGATAACCTGGGCAGCCGCATGGTAAGCAGCCAGGCGTTCGATGCCGAAGAATACTTGAAAAAAACCTCAGCGCGGGTCTTCGCTATCGGTTTACATTTCCAGCAACATTCTCAGGGAGCTATAGAAACAGCCCGGTTATGCAAGCAATTTCATCCCGGCTCTCTGGTAATCATGGGAGGTCTGACCGCAACCTGCTTTCATGAGGAGATTATCCGGAAATACGAATTTGTGGATGCCGTCATTCGCGGAGAGGCGGAAAAGCCGTTTCTCCAATTTCTGCGGAACCTGGAGAAGCACGGGCATATCGCTGAGACGCCGAATTTAACTTACCGAACCGATGGTGGCGATATCATGGTCGTCCCCTTGATGCCGCCTGATGAGGACCTGGACGAATATGAATACACCCGGTTCGACCTCCTGGACCCCCAAACCTCCATCTTTACTCCCGGCTCACTACCGCGCTGGAGCCTGGAGGTCTGCCGCGGCTGCGTTTACAACTGTTCCATCTGTGGAGGCTCTGCTTATGCCTATAAAACCCGTCTGGGCAGGGGTAAACCCGCTTTCAGGAGTCCTGACAGGATCGTCAAAGATATCAAAAAACTCAGCGAACAGGGCATCCGGTCCGTCGGCCTCTACCAGGACCCGCGCATGGGCGGGAAGAAATACTGGCAGGAGCTATTAGCAGCCTTGCGGCGGGAAAAGCCGGGTATAGACCGGCTGTCCCTTGACCTTCTGGCACCGGCCGGTGAAGAGTTCATTCGGGGAGTTGCGGAGATCGGCAAACCGGTAACACTGCATATCTGCCCGGATACCGGTTCAGATGAAGTCCGCCGAATGCTGGGAAGGCGCTATTCCACCGAGGCGCTGGTGCGTACCGTCAAGCTGTGCCATCAGCACCTGATCCCGGTGACCTCCTTCTTCTCCGTCGGGCTGGCTGGAGAGACGCGCGAGACTGTCACCAAAACCTGGGAGCTGTGGGACAGGATTTCTTCACTGGAACAGATCATGAATACGCGGGGCAGGGCTCTGGGGTTGGGGGACAGCGTTCCCCTCGGCGGTCCTATCCTGGGCCCCATAGTCCTCGATCCGGGGTCGCTGGCATTCGATTTCCCGGAAAAATACGGCTATAAGCTGCTGTATAAGACCCTCGAAGAATATATCCGGGGACTCTCCGGTCCTTCATGGCACCACTGGCTAAACTATGAGACAAGTCTGCTCAAAAAAGAAGAGATAATAGAGATCATCCTCCAGTCCACCGCCTTTTCCATCGAGCAGCGAGAAGCCTGCGGGTTTTACAATCATATCCAGGCGGACGCTGAGCGCCGCAGATTACGAGGTGACATCATCGCCCTGAAAGAAGTTGACCGCATTATGGGCCTGCCAGACCCTGCGGAAAGAGAGTCCCGGCTGAAAGACCTGAGAACAAAGCTGGACTCTTTTCTCAACCCATCTTAAAACAATCTCCTGTGTTTCACACATTCCGTTATAAACCGGAATCCAACCTGCTTCCTGCATGTTCCGGACTGTATCCGGAACCCTGGAGATAATTTTTGTATATTATTCATGATTTCGTCCCCATGCAGCATTTCCGGACAAGGATGAACTCGGAGTTCATTTATTTATTGCGCTACATATAGTAATGAACTGTGCCGCCCCTTTCCTCTGTTATACTGAAAATAGGTGAAAAAACTGGGCAAGGAGTCTGCGATGGCTAAGAAAGAGCGTGTAAAGGTTAAAGGAAACAGACTGGTAGATACTATCACCGAACTGGTCCGCCGGGGCGACAGCCGGCGGGTTTGCATATTGAATGAAGAAAAGCACCTGCTGGATATTCCCCTGACCACCAAAGACCCGGCCTCTCCGGCCAATATGCTGGAAGCTCCGGTACTGGCGGCTATCCGTGCCGTGGGGTCGCTCTTGAACGAATGCACCGTGGAGGTGGAAAAAGTGGAGCCGGCCCATAAAAAGGCGGGGGCACCAAAGGAGGGCTAGGTCCGGTGCTCTATATAGACCGAGTGGCGGTTGGCATGTCTCATCATCAGGACAAATAATATCAGCATCCCGAAGAAGAAGGGCACCACCAGCCAGGAGAAAACGCTGCCGGTAAACAACAGAAAATCGAAAATGCCGTGAGCAATCATCGCTGCCAGAAGCCCCAGCCAGACCATGGAGGGATGCTTCAGCATCCCTACCTTTCTCAGCCCCAGGGGATAACCCCATAAAGCGGAGAATACAACATGGGCCAAATTGGAAAACAACCCTCTTACTACAATAACTCCAAGTCCGAAGCTCACCACATAAACGATGTTTTCCAGTGAGGCAAATCCCAGAGCGGCTGCGGATGAATAGACCAGCCCATCCGCCGGTTCTTCAAAATGGGGGTGACTATACACCCCCAGCCTGACCACCAGGAACTTACCCAGTTCTTCAGTAAAACCGGCCACCACGAAAGCGACATAAGCGGCGGTAGGCACGGAGAGAGTGCCCTCCAGTGTTCCGGGATATAAAAAGGCTTCCACCACTGCCACCGGGATAGCAACCCCAGCCCCGAGGAAAAAAATGCGGACTATCAGTCTCTTCGGTTCAGGATTGAATTTATCTCCGCGATACATAAGCCAGAGCCAGAAGGCGCAAGGGGCGATAGCTACCATGACAATAATGATTATTTCCAATCGGGGACCTCTCTATACTATATATTGTAACTTAAGTTTATGTTAATTCATACGATGTATTTGATGACATCATTGAAGCGTGTTGGAATGCAATCCAGCCCGGCATAGTATATAATTTGGGCAGTAAGCCCCGCGATTATAGTGCGAAGGAGGACAGGCCGATGCTATTAACGGATATCGATCAGGAACAACTAAAAAACAACCCTGGAGATTTTATCAAGAAAGCTATTCGCGATTATTCCGCCGTTAGTCCCTGGAACCGGTTCACCCCATTTCCGGATGAACCGATCTGGGATGAGCCTTTGATCGGATTTGCCAGCGGCGATGATCCTCTTTTCCAGCAGTATAAAACCATAATCGGAGATTTTCACCCGACTCCCCGGGAAACCCTGGAAAGATACTGCGAATCTGCCGGGATCGGTAAAAAAGACTTATCCTCAATAAGCGTCATTTCCTTTATATTTCCAGCTACCACGAAAACCCGCCTTGAAATGCGAAAGGAGACGGCTGTCTGCACATTAAGATGGAACCACGCCCGCTACGAGGGACAGGAGTTTATCTTTCGCCTCTCACGGTACCTGGTCGCTTTACTGGAAAGCCAGGGCTATATTGCAGTAGCCCCCGAGCTAAGCAAGTGGTGGGAAACTGTAAAGCTGCCTGACGGCCCGGCTTCCACATGGTCGCAGCGACATATTGCCTATGCCGCCGGTCTCGGAACCTTCAGCCTGAGCGATGGGTTTATTACTCCCCGGGGCATTGCCATGAGGGCCGGCAGCGTAGTCTGCAACCTGGCGCTGCCGCCCATTCCCAGACCTTACCCTCACCATAAAGCCAACTGCCTGGCCTTTTCCGGTGGAAAATGCAGGAGTTGCATTCAGCGCTGTCCGGCCCAGGCTATCAGCGAAAAAGGGCATGACAAGATCAAATGCCAGGCATATCTGATGAACGGCATGATGGAAGTTTTTAAAAAGTCCGGACTGGAATCCGCAGGATATCAGGGCAAAAGTTATATCGGCTGCGGACTTTGCCAGACCGGAGTGCCCTGCGAGGATAAAATTCCGGTCAAAGCCTGACTGGAAAGAAGCCTCGTCCTGGCCCGCCGGCTGCTACTCCTTACTACCCAGATAATTTGAGATAGTGGCGATAGCGCCGGCGACGAAGAATATCGCGAAAGACATTTCGGCAATACTGGCAATAAATATGACATCGGATTCCTGGCTGAGACTAGCCCCGGCAAGAGTCGCCAGGGAAACGCTCATATGCAGGCTTTTTAAGACCGTATCAGCCGCTATCAGGATATTAAAGAAAATCCCGAAAATCAGTATCACCTCGATATAATCCGCCAGTATCAGGCTAAATAGCCGGGGAACGGACCGGTGTTTCTCTCCCTTAATAGGAGATATTATTACCGAATTGAATGAGGTTACCCCAATCTCGAAAAGGTGATATGAAAGCAGCACCACAAGAATGATGACGGCGATATTGCCGACATCGATAAAAGCCAGGACCAGAAGAACTATTACTTCGAAAGCGATCCAGGAGATGATATAAATGTCCAGCCGGTTAACCTTATTGCCCTCGATTTTCTTCCCCAGCGAAAGAGGCACCAGGACCCCAATGGTGAGTTCCAACCATTTCAAGAAAAGCCCATTGCCCGGCTGCTTCATGACAGTACCTCTATTAACATTGTAAGTCATGAGAAGCTAGCGGTCCTGCTTCTTCAGGACCAGGGTTAAAACAAGGGCCGCGGCCAGCGAAAGGGTTCCCAGGGTAAAAGCCCACTGATAGTTCGATGTCAAATCATAAATTTTCCCGCCCACCCAGGGCCCCAGAGCGCCACCAATGTTAGCTACAAATAATATCAGGCCTACCAGTGCAGCCATAGCCTTTGTCCCGCAGAACCGGCCTACGAACAAAGGGATTTGCGGCACTTCGCCGCCATAAGCAAAGCCGAAGATTACGGCAAACAGGAAAAACGCCCAGACCTCTTTGACAAAAATCAGGACCAGCATGGCGGCGATAGCGGTAACGATGCAGAAGGTCATGGTGCTGTACAGACCGAACCTGTCCGCTCCGGCTCCGATCGCCAGGCGGCCTCCTACACTGGAAGCGCCGACCAGGCTGATAAAACCGGCTGCCACCAGGGAACTGATGCCGATATCGGTGGCGTAGTTAACCAGGTGCACCAGTATCATCTGGATACAAAAAATAAACAGGGCAAAAA
>CAZELW010000055.1:0-8430 GCA_964513135.1 uncultured Dehalococcoidales bacterium | reverse complement strand
CTGGTCCTGGGTGTTTCCGGCGGTTTGGACTCTACCCTGGCACTGCTGGCGGCGGTTAAGACTATGGATTTTCTGGACCTGCCGCGGACCAATATTTATGCTTATACCCTGCCGGGATTCGGCACTACCCGACGTACCAGGAGCAACGCTACCAGGTTATGCAGGGCTCTGGGGGTGAGCTTTCAAGAAGTTAATATAACCCGCAGTTGCGCTTCCCAGCTCAGAGACCTCGATCATGCCGGCATGGAAGATGTTGTCTTTGAAAACGTCCAGGCCAGATACCGGACCGCTGTCCTCTTCAACAAAGCTAATGATCTGGACGCCATTATGCTGGGGACCGGCGACCTTACCGAGGTGGCCCTGGGATGGAGCACCTTTGCCGGAGACCAGGTATCGCACTACCACATCAATGTTTCGGTCCCCAAGACCCTGGTGCGTTATTTGGTCCGCTGGGTGGCTGATGAGGAGCTCTGCAATTCGGCGGCACAGAAATACCTGAACGACATTCTGGATACCCCCATCTCACCGGAATTAAAAAGGCCGGATAACGGTGCGATATCGCAAAAAAGCGAAGATATTATCGGTCCGATAGAGCTGGCCGACTTCTACCTGTACCCGTTTATCCGGTTCGGCATGCGGCCGGGCAAAATTCTGTTTATGGCTGACGAGGTGCGCCGCCAGGGCCTTTTTGAAGGTGAATATACCCTGGATGATCTGTATAAATGGCTGAAGAGCTTTATCAACCGGTTCTTCGCCAACCAGTTCAAGAGGACCTGTATGCCCGAAGGTCCGAAAGTAGGCACGGTGAGCCTTTCTCCGCGAAGTGATTGGAGAATGCCGTCGGATGCTGTGCCTGCACTGTGGTTGGAAGACCTGGAAGCCATGTACCGGAAGCTGCTCAGTCATACCAGCCGAAATACTGGTGAGTAGCATCTGGAATTACTGCCAGGCGGGTCCCTTTTCCGTGCTTTTCGCGCAGGCTTGCTATGACATCTTCCCACCTGCTCATATAGACCGTTTTCTCACCCTCTTCGAACCAGCTGCTGCCCCGGTGAGGGTACTCATTATATATAATTAGCCGTTCTACATGCGGCGGTATCGGGCATTGAGAGTACTGGCAGGCATATGATGTTTTCCCGAAAGCTCCTACCAGGTAATGAGTGATCTGGCCTTCGGGAGCGTTGGCGATAATGACCACTTCGCCGCCCCGGTGGCTGACCAGTGGAAGGGCCAGTGGCAGGGCTATCATGGACTCATTGACCTTGGCATAGGCGTTGGAAATGACAATGTCCTTGTCCCCGGTAATGGGAGTTCGATAGCTCTTTTTTGCATCAGACAGCGCGGCATCAAAGGCCGTCTTCCAGTCGCCCGCATAGATCGCCGCCGATTCGCCCCAGAGATTAACTACAGTATTGATCAGGAAATCGATGCCGGCCAGTTCGGCTGCTTCGTTAAGGTCCTTTCTGAAAAGGTTGTGATCGATAATCCCCATTCCCTGGGTGGGTTTCTGGTCCGCATAGGTGGGATTCATCCCCGCCCCGCCGGTCCCGTGGTGATGGTTGACGGTATCGAAAGAGGCTAATCCCGGCATAATCATCTTGGCCCCTCCCCCAAATCCGGCTACCCCATGGGGTACGCAGGAGCCGATGACTATTTTGAGGTCGCATTTCATGTATTCTTCATTGATATATACTTTCGTTTTATAGGTCGCGGTCGTGCCGACATATGTGCAGTTGCCGAAAGCATTATGATTGTATACTCTGTAGCGGGATACTACCTCTTCCCCCAGCTTTTTGACCATGTCGGACCTGCCCATGGCTGCATGCATCCCCAGACCGCAGATAAATCGGATATTGTCATCCGAAATGCCGGCGCCGGACAGCGCTTCCAGGACAAAAGGGACAATTTTGGCCGTTCGGGTCACCCGGGTCAGGTCGTCGAATACAATGGCGACCTCCTTCTTCCCTATGGCCAGTTCCTTCAGGGGCTTCGTACCGATCGGATGTTCCAGGGCATGTTGGATCGCCTCCGGTCCGATCTCTGGCCGGTTATAACCGGCCATCTGGCAGATTTCAATCTGCCAGTCATCGGGAACGGCCAGTTCCAGTTCACGGGGACCATACCAGGCTAACTGGGGTAGTCTTATTGTCTGCATCGATACGCCCTTTTTTATTCATTATTGTATCAGCTTTCAAAATATCTTTTCCACCTGGCGCCGGTTCTGCCTTGATTAATTCTTGATCAGGCTTCCAAATAGTGATATAGTGATGCCAATCAACGATACTTTCCACTGTGTTTCAATGCCCTGATTAATTCCATGGGACGGGCCTGTCTGGTTTATAGCGATAACGAGTCTCGCAATGGAGGTATAGGTTAATGTATGGTATGGCCGGTAAAATCCTGAGGATAAACCTGAGCAATAATACGACAACTACCTTCGACTCCGGTCCGTATGTCAAGCATTATCTGGGGGGTCGTGGCATCGCTTCCCGGCTTTACTGGGAAGAGGTTCCCCCACTGGTCATGCCTTTCGATCCGGAAAACAAACTGTTTTTTATAAACGGCCTCCTTGTTGGTACCGGGGCTCAGGCTGCCACGGTGATGACTGTCACCGGAAAATCCCCCGCCGCTTATCCCGACGGCTACTGCTACGGGTTCCTGACCGGATTTGTGGGAGCAGAGCTTAAGAAAGCCGGTTATGATGGGTTCATTATCGAGGGCTGCGCCGATCAGCCGGTATATATCTGGATTAATGACGATCAGGTACAGATTCGCAAAGCCGATACAATCTGGGGTGAAAGGGCCTACAGTTCCGCCGCGTTGCTCCTGGAAGAACACGGTCAGGACGCTAAATATATTACGATAGGCGTTTCAGGCGAGAACAGGGTCAGGACATCTGTAGCGCTGGCTTCCCATGAATCAACTCTGTCCTGTGGTTTCGCGGCTGTGATGGGGTCGAAAAACCTTAAGGCGGTTGTGATCAAAGGCAGCAGTCAACTGTCGGTGGCCGATCCCGACAGTATGGCGGAAATCAACCGCTATTCTTATAAAATCAGTCAGCGCGTGCATCTGGCAATTCCTCCGCAGATATTGAACTCAGGCCACGGCCATTTGCTGGAGGTGATCGGAAAAGACAACTGCTTCAAATGCGGCAGTACCTGTCAGAGAAATATCTACCGCTACGGAAAACGTCAGGACCTGGTGGCGCCGCGCCGCTGCCAGTCTACGGAATACTATCTCCCCTGGCTCTATGATCATGAGGATGAACCGATAGAAACCCTGTTCGATGCACCTACCCTGGCTAATGATTACGCGCTGGAGACATTTGAGCTTGAGACCGTGATACGCTGGCTTTACGCCTGCTATAAGGCCGGTGCGCTTACCGAGAAGGAGACCGGATTGCCTCTTTCCAAAATGGGGACCCGAGACTTTTTGG
Source organism: uncultured Dehalococcoidales bacterium (assembly GCA_964513135.1). GTDB lineage: Bacteria > Chloroflexota > Dehalococcoidia > Dehalococcoidales > UBA3254 > CAZELW01. The sequence continues at coordinate 4,994 of CAZELW010000055.1, read as the reverse complement.
GAAAACTGCTGCATTCAATTGCCTATCGGGTAGATTTCGGCGACCTGCTGGCCGAAGGCCAGCTCAGGGCCGGGTTTAAAATATCCGCCGGCGCCAGGTCGCTTTATTCCAGGCAGGTCAACGCCATTGGACAGTATGAGACTACCCCGACCCGTAAGTTCGTGGTCCAATCTTTGATGATACCCATGGAACCCCGGGCCCACCAGCCTTTGCTTCATGCGCAGTCATTTGCCCTTGTGGCCTGGAATATGAATCGGGTGGACCCCGCCTCATCACCTGTTGATACCGGCGTTTATCATGCCATAGCCCGGCTCTTCTGGGGAAGCGAAGAAGCCGGGAGTATTGCCACTTATGCCGGCAAGCCTCTGGCAGCGGTTTTAATACAGGACAGAGTTTATATCCATGACTGCCTGGGACTGTGCAATTTCACCTGGCCGATTACCTATTCTTTTGCCACTCCGGACCATCTGGGAGACCCCAGGCTGGAAGGCCGGCTCTTCTCCGCCGTAACCGGACTGCCGGAGGACCGGATATGGGAGTACGGAAAACGCATCGTCGACCTTCAACGGGCCATCCTGATGCGGGAGGGTAGAAACATAGCCACAGCGGACTATCCCCGCGAGCATATCTTCACCGAGCCTCTAACGCCGGGGACCCCTCAATGGGCGCCGGGGCCAAACGGGCCTGTCGATGTTTCCGGCAACAGACTGGATAAAGAAAAATATAAAGAGATGCTGCATGAATTTTATAAGCTCCGAAAGTGGGACCCTCAGACCGGTCTCCCCGGGTCACCTGTGCCGGCGGCCCTGGATTAGATAGCCGCCTTTCGGGTGACAGGTAAAGATGGAAAAGATCAATTCAATCCCGCCGGAAACAAAACCCCGTATTTTTTACGGCTACATAGTGGTAGCTGCGTCTTTATTTATCATGATTGCTTTTTGGGGCACACGCTATACCTTCGGTGTCTTTATTGATCCCATGCTGGATGAATTCGGCTGGACGCGGGCTACCATATCCGGCGCTTTTTCTCTCTCAATGGCCTTGGAGGGTAGCCTCACAACGGTGGTAGGAGTGTTCACCGATAGGATAGGGCCCCGGTTGGTGATGTCAGTCTGCGCGGTGGTCCTGATGCTGGGCTTCTGGTTGATGTCGCAGGTCAATGAATTGTGGCATCTCTATGTTGTTTATGGTGTGATCATTGGAGGCGCTATGAGCTGCGCTTTCGTTCCCATAATCTCGAATCTCACCCGGTGGTTCATTGCCCGGAGAAACTTCATGACCGGAATTGTGTGTACCGGATCCGGTATCGGTCCTCTGATCGGCGCACTGGTTGCCAATGCGCTTATCGCTTCGCATGACTGGCGGTTCGCTTTGCTTATTTTTGGGGCGGGCTCTTTCCTGATAATTCTGTCAGGAGCGCAATTCCTCCGCCGGGACCCGGCGGTGGTGGGACAGTTGCCTTATGGACAAAAGAAGGATTCTGGCTCAACTGACCTGCCGGGGATCAGCTTGAAACAGGCTTTACGCAACCGGCATTTCTGGCTGTTTTTTGCCTGCTTCTTCTGCTTCGGCACCATGATCTTTTCGATTATGGTGCATATTGTTCCGCACGCTCTGGACCTCCATGCTTCCCCGGCCGCTGCCGCCGGTATTCTTTCCGTGATCGGCGCAGTGGCCATTGCCGGTAGGCTCATCGGGGGCAGGATGGGAGACGTGATAGGCAGTGGGCGTGTTATACTGTTCGGCAGCGTCGTAATGACTGCCGTTATGTTCTTTCTTGCCCCGGCGGGAGAAATCTGGATGTTATATCTCGCCGCTGTCTTTTTCGGTTTCGTGCAGGCCAGTACAGGCACCGTGCATTCGGCTTACGTCGCCGAGCGATTCGGATTGAGATCGCACGGAGCCATATTCGGACTTCTGGGTACAGGGTACACCGCCGGAGCGGCCCTGGGACCGTTGATGACCGGGTTTATTTTTGATATAACCGGAGAGTATCAACTGGCCTTTATCATATGCGGGCTGTTCGGGACCACCAGTATCGTATTGCTCCTGATTTTAAGGACGTTCAGGAGCACAGCCGCCAGGGTCTGGAGCGTCTGATCAAAACCGGGCAGGGGCTAAATTACCGCTGACCTTCTTTTCCTGATCATATGGATCAGGAACCCGAACAGGACGATCACGATAGCAATCACTACCCAGAGTAATGCGACGAATAGCGTGGCCGTTGATTTTTCTTTAATATTGAAGCTGTTGGCCGCTGTCGAGATGCCGCCGGGCGTGGTGACTGTAACATCTCTCATTCCCGGCACGGCATTCTCATCGATTATCAGGTTAACGCGCAGTTGGGTCGGGCTGAGCTCATTGAAACTCTGTACCTCAGCGCCGGAGCCGAAGCTGACTGAGGTCGCTCTGCCCAGGTTGCTGCCGCCAATAACGACGGTGAGCGTTTCTCCCTGGCTGCCCCGGTCCGGACTGACGGAGGTGATTACAGGCAGTGACTGATTGACAATAAAGCCGCCGGGCAGGGTAGAGCTTCCGCCCGGGGTGACAACTGTGACGTCTCTGGCTTTTATATCGGCGCCGGAAAGGATCGTAATCTGGGCTTCAATCTTTTCTGCGTTGATTACATTGAAGCTGTTAACGGCTATGCCTGGCCCCAGTTTCACCTCACTGGCCCCGGAAAGATTTATACCTGATATTGTGATTGTTAGTGTAGCTCCCTGGCTTCCATTGTCCGGCTCGACTGAGGTAACCGCAGGCAGTGCCTGTTTTACCATGAAGCTGTCCGGTAGTGTGACGCTCCCCCCCGGTGCGGTAACCGTAACGTCCCTGGCTCCGGTAGCGGCGCCTTTGGCAATAGTGATGCTGGCTGATATTTGGTTCGGGCTGAGGATATCGAAGCTGTTCACTTCTATTCCTGTTCCCATCTGTATTTTGGTAGCTCCGCTGAAATATTCCCCTGTAATCACTATGTCTGTCGTTGTCTCCTGATTGCCCTGATCAGGGCTGATCGAAGAGATTGTCGGCAGGCCCGGGTTTACCGTGAATCCCTTCGAAAGGGTAAAGCTCCCTCCGGGAACGGTAACCGAGATGTTCCTGGCGCCTGTTGGGGCGTCTTTGCTGATGACGATACTGGCTGTGACCTGGTTGTCGCTTAGTACGCTGAAACTGTTTACCGCTATGCCTGTTCCCAATCTCATCTCGGTAGCCCCGCTCAGGTTCATGCCTGTCAGGGTAACATTCAGGGATTCACCCTGCCTGCCCTGGTCCGGGCTGGCCGAAGTAATTACCGGCAGGGCCTGTTTAATGGTAAATCCGCCGGGCAGGGTAGAGCTTCCGCCCGGGGTGACAACTGTGACGTCTCTGGCCCCCGTTTCGGCGCTGGCTACAATGGTGATATCGGCAGTTAGCTGGTTCTGTTCAACTACACTGAAGCTATTTACCGCAACGCCTTTCCCCAGGCGTACTTCACTGGCTTCGCTGAGGTTCGCGCCCGTAATGGTGATCCTCATCGCCTTGCCCTGGTCGCCCTGGCCGGGTGAGATTGAGGTGATAACCGGCGGCAGATAGCGCAGTATAGCGCCGGACCATCCGGCAGCGAAAACATCTGTCGGAGAGAAACCCCATATTGCCCGCAGTTCGTTCAGGGTATTCCTGTTCATCGGGCTGAATCCTGAGCCGTCATAATGGGCGATGGTGCCGGATTTTCCTGCTATGAAAATGTTGCTGTCATCGGCTCCCCATACTCCGTTAAGATCGCTGGTGGTACCGCTGTCAAGCGAAGTCCAGCCGGAGCCGTTGAAATGTATAACGGAGCCTGATTTTCCTACTGCAAAGACGTTGTCAGCAGAAAATCCCCAGACGCTGTTGAGTTCGCTGTCAATGCCGCTGTTTATTGATGACCAGGTAGAGCCGTTATAATACAGGACAACGCCGGCGTCTCCCACTGCGAAGGCCTTGCCGTCGTCGGTCGCCCAGATGCCGTTAAGATCGCCGCTGATATCGCTGCTTACTTTGGTCCAGTCAGAGCCGTTATAATGCAGGATAGCACCGGCTTCTCCTACTGCGAAGACATCACTTCTGCTGAAGCCCCATATGCCGTAAAGATCGCTGGTAGTACCGCTGTTCATGGAAGTCCAGGCAGAGCCGTCATAATGCAGGACAACGCCGGCTTCTCCCACCACAAAGATATCGTCGCTTCCGGCGCCCCAGAGGCCGTAAAGATTGCTGGTAGTGCCGCTGCTCATGGAAGCCCAGATGGTACCGTCGTAATGCAGTATAGTGCCGGAGCTTCCGGCAGCGAAAATATTATCAGGAGCAGTCCCCCAGATGCTGTTAAGGTTTTTTGTCGTCCCGCTGCTCATTGAGTTCCATGTGGTGAAGTTGTCAGCGAATACCGGCTGGCTTGCCAGGAATAATCCTGCCAGGGCGGTAATTATTAAAAAGAGTATTTTAAATTTCTTTTTTTCTCTCATATTATTCACTTCCGGATTATTAAATATTTGATATATTTTAGCAAAACCTTGAGTTAACTTAAACCATTATCGGGTGCCAGCCTGGAAACCGCCTTAGATCGCAGACTATATTTATACGTAAAGTATACTGCGGTTAATAAGTATAAATATCGCTGATATTCAGCATAATCGTCACATATTGCCCATCATCGACAGTCGGTATTCCCACTAAGCTGCCCATATTTATCTTCTATTCCTCTTATCTGCTTTGATCTTTCCTTCTGGCTTATGGTATAAATTCCTCCGTCGTTTGCCTGGAAAGGGTATCCCGGCAAGCATGATTTAGGGTATCTCCCTTAAATTGCGTTTAACTAAGGAGGATTTAAAAAATGAAAAAAACGATGATTAGGTTATTACTGCTGCTGACGGTAATAGCCGCTCTGTTTGGGTATCCCGCATCTGCCGGCGCCCAGTCCGGTGAAGCCGGCTGGCTGAGCGGGTGGGCCAACCGCGTTCCCCTGAGCATCGATCAATCCCGGA
>CAZELW010000054.1:0-8438 GCA_964513135.1 uncultured Dehalococcoidales bacterium | reverse complement strand
TCGATTATGTCGGCGACGGGAGCCAGTTTGGCGTAGAGGTCAGATACATATCTCAGGATAAACAACTGGGTACAGCCGATGCTTTAATGAAGGCCCGGGGCGTTACCGACAGCGAGTTTCTGGTCTTGCCGGGGGATAAGCTGATTGCTCCGGAAACCCTGGCCCGGATAGTCCAATCCCAACCTCTGTCTATACTGGTAAAGAGGGGAGATAACCCATCCCGCTATGGAGTAGTATTTGTCGATCGGGGACGGATAACCGGAATTTACGAAAAACCCTCCTTTCCTCTAAGCAATTTGATCAATACCGGGATATATATTTTTAACAATGACATCTTCGACTATATAGGGTCTAAACTGGATATCCCCGATGTTATTAATGAAATGCTGGATGAAGAGAAGCCCGTTTCAATCGTAGAGACTGACCAGCCCTGGCTGGATGTGGTTTATCCATGGGATATCCTTAGTCTGAACTCGGAGATTCTCCGAAACATTTCGGCTGAGCAGGGGGGTACCATTGAAGACGGTGTCTATCTCAAGGGCAAGGTCGCCATCGGTCAAGGGACCATAGTCCGCGCCGGTACCTGTATTTCCGGCCCCGTTGTTATTGGAGAGGGATGCGAAATCGGTCCTCATGTTTGCATCTTTCCGGCGACCAGTATTGGCGCCGGCGTTGTTATCAATTCTTTTACGGAGATAAGAAACAGTGTTTTGGGCGATGGTGTCCATATCCGCTCCGGATCGACCATACAGGATACCGTAGTTGATAAAGGCTGCGTTATCGGGTCGCATTTTTGTGCGGTAAGCGAAGAAGCTGACGTCAAAGTTGATTCCGAGCACCATACGGTCAAATTAGGGGCCATGATCGGCGAAGGATGTGATATAAAAAGCAACGTTATCGCCCAACCGGGCGTGATTATCGGAAACAATTGTCGGATTAATCCGCAGAAGGTAGTCAGCGGCAGGCTGGCTGATAAGGGTCTGGTGATGTAGAATGATAGTATGCTATTACTGGGACATATCGGAATCACGTTGGGCACTGCCCTTGTACTGAACCGGATTCTGACACCCGGGCTTCCCGCCCCTTCTCTTCAGCCATCGCCAAATGCGGAAAACGATACAGCGGACGGTCCTCCTGCCGGAAAAACCGCACCGGCGTACCCTCTGGGAATAACCGGCATCATTTTCATTATGATCGGCTCGATGCTGCCGGATATTATCGACAAGCCAGTCGGTCACTTCCTTTTTACCGGGTTCTTTGGCAATAACGGCCGGTTATTTTCTCACACTCTCCTTTTCGCCTTGATAATACTGGTTATGGCAGTGGGCCTGTATGTATATGACAGAAAAACCTGGCTGCTGGCGGTGTCTTTCGGGGTTTTCATGCACCTGATATTGGACTTTATGTGGCGTACGCCCCGGACTCTGTTCTGGCCGCTTTTCGGTCTGGAATTTCCCAGGGGCGATCCTGAATCATCCTGGCTCCTGCGTATGATCTATAATTTGCTTAACTCTCCTTCGGCCTATATTTCCGAGCTTGTATTGCTGATCGGCGTCGTGCTGTTTTTTGTGGCGCTGATATATAGCCCGAGGTTTGCCGCCTGGCTGCATATCAGGCGCTGAGCCCTTTGCGTCGCTCCACCCTCATCTCCCTGTCACCCTGGAAGAGCCTCACCTCTTCCCCACCCAATCCCCCGGCATAACAGGAGAAGACTTAAGGATTCCAGCATTGGTAATACGGCAGACAAGCTGTTTCCTGTGATATAATATGCCCAATAAAATAGAATTACGAAGCCCGGGTAACGGGAAGGCAGGCATGCTTTGAGTAATTATACGCATATTTTTCAGCCTTTAAATATGGGTAGTATCACTATCAAAAATCGGATTGAGCTGGCTCCGGTGGGGCCGTTTCTGGCGACCAGTGACGGCTATGTCTCGCGTGAGCTCATTGAATGGTGTAAGCAGTTTGCCAGGGGTGGGGCCGGCATTGTCACAATGGGAAATTCCTCCGTTATTCAACCGGTACGCCCGGGCGCGGGCTATGCCATCCATGTCGGGCATGACAAATCGATCAATCCTTTGAACCGGTTTGCCGATGTAGTCCAGAGGTATGGAGCTAAAGCCTCCATCCAGTTGAACTATCATAACACCTGCCCGCCGACTGAAATGAAAACATCTGAAATAGAAGCTATTATAGAGAGCTTTGCGGAAGCGGCCTACCGCTGTTTGAGGGCCGGACTGGATATGATACAGGTACATGGAGCCCACGGGCACCTTCTCAGCCAGTTCCTCACCCCTAGAACCAATGCCCGTACTGATGAATACGGCGGATCGCTGGAAAACCGGGCCAAATTCGCCCTGGCTGTCCTGGATGCGATCAGAAGCCGTGTCGGCAACCGTATGGCTGTCGAATACCGCATTAGCGCTGATGAGTGCGTACCGGGATCATTGACCCTGGATGAAACACTGGAGTATATGAAGCTGATCCAGGACAGGATCGATTTGGTGCATGTGTCAGTGGGGAACCTTTATGAGCCCGGGACTATGCCGCTGATGAATCAACCTGCCTATTTCCCCCGGGGCCTCAATATTCCCTATGCCGAACGATTTAAGAAGGAGTTGAAAATTCCGGTTGCTATCGTGGGTGCATTCGATCTGCCGATGGCTGATCAAATCGTGGCAGACAATAAGGCTGATGTAGTCGCCATGGCGCGCACTTTAATTGCCGATCCGGACTGCGTTAACAAAGCCAGGAGAGGGCAGGAAACGGCCATCCGTCCCTGTATTCGCTGTAATGTTTGCATCAACCGGTCGCATTATCAGTTCCTTTCGGTCCGCTGTGCGGTCAATCCGGTGATTGGCAGGGAAGCTGAATTGAAATACCTCCCACCCCCGACGCGCCGGAAAAAAGTGGTTGTGATCGGAGGCGGCCCCGCTGGTCTGGAAGCTGCCCGGACGGCTGCCGGCCGGGGACACCGTGTGGTGCTCTATGAGAAGTCTGACCGGCTGGGTGGAGCTTTAATCATGGCGTCCTCCGCGCCCTTTAAAGCTGATATGCGCGCCTCTCTGGACTGGGCTGTACGGACCACTCTCGAGTCTTCGGATATAAAAGTCAACCTGGAGACCGAAGCGGCTCCGGATCTGGTCCGCGCTGATGAGCCCGACGTCATTATACTCGCTGCGGGCTCTCTGCCGGTGGTTCCTCGCATTCCCGGTATCGATCGACCGAATGTGGTCCTGGCGGGCGATGTCGACTCCGGGAAGGCGAAGGTTGGAAGCAGGGTGGTAATAGCTGGGGCCGGGCTGACCGGTTCGGAAACAGCTCTTTATCTGGCCCGGCAGGGAAGGGAGGTAACCCTGATTGATAGCTGCCCCCTGGAGCAGATTGATGCCGGGACTCCGGTGATCAATATCATGACTTTACGTAAGATGCTCTCTGAATCCAATGTCGTCACCCGGACCGGCCTCACACTGGAGGCTGTTACCGATTCCGGCGTATTTGTCCTCGACCGGGATCAGAGGCAAATCGGTTTGCCCTGTGATACTGTTGTCTTGGCACTTGGATTCGAACCCGATCCAGCCGTCCTGGAAAGATATCAGGGTCTGGCCCTCGAGGTGTACCCGGTCGGGGACTGCCATAGCCGGAAAGGGAATCTCTGGAATGCTGTCGCCGAAGGGTTCTTTGCCGCTGCTGATATTGGATAATCCCTCCCGCTGTTACCAAAGTACTATGCCCTGACGGGACTTTCTTTATCCCGGATAGTACTTTCGATTGATTGTGAATGGCTGTTCAGATGGTTAAACTGTTGGATACCCGGATATTTGTTCAATTTGAATGAAAAAACGGTAAGATAAGTTAATTTGGTTGTATTGACTATTACCTTTGGTTAGCCTATATTAAAATAGCCTGTGATAGCAGTATCTATATACGATAAATTCCTGGCAGCTATCATATGGGCTGTTGAGATGAAAAGAATCAAAATGATTTTAAAAAGCCAGGGTGGTTTTTCCCTGGCGGAAGTGCTGGTGGCGATGGCCCTCATGTCCGTCGTCGGTGTGGCCTTTTTGAGTTCTCTCAGTACGGCCTCCCGGGCCTTGATGATTACCGAAGAAAAGCAGGCTGCCCGTAACATCGCTGAGATGCAAATGGAAGATATCAAGGCACAGCCCTGGAATATAACTTACACGCAAATGGATGAAATTGCCGTTCATTATCCGGGGTACTCAGCCAATATAGCTACCAGCTTTCTCCCACCTTCAAATAACGAGGCTATTCCATCGCGCGATACCAATATCCAGAGAATTGAGATTACGGTGCTTCATCAGGGCGAGCCGGTCTATACCGTAGTAAGCTATAAAGCAAATAGAAGAGAATAACGGTACAGCAGCCAGGAAATTAATTCACATAATAAAAGTGAAAAGATATGAGATTGCCGAGAATAAAACGAATTAACCTCTGCCAGGGCGGATACACGCTGAATGAGCTGCTGGTTGCCATGGCCATCACCGGTATCCTGATCGGCGGGGTGACCACTTCAATTGTCCAGATCTTTACCGGCAGCATCGGCTCCAGTTCCCGCATGATGGCTGTCAAGCAGATAGAGCATGCCGTCGATACCCTTCGCAGCGATTTCATCGTGGCTCAGCAAATCACCCCGGATCTGGATGCGGAGTCAGGCTTCCCTCTTCAGTTGATATGGGTCGATTGGGATGGGGCAGAGGAACATGTTATCACTTATAGCCTGGATGATGATAAAAAGCTGATACGTGAAGAGGAGATCGACGGAGATTCTACTGACAGAGTAGTAGCGGAGCATATCCAGTCGATCAGTATACTGGATCCTGATGACTATGCAGGCGGTAAAATTACTCTCAGCATTACTTCCTCGGTGGAAAGTCTCCGGTCGGCCGAAGTGACCCGTACTATTGATATATTACCGCGCCCGGCGCGATAAGCAAGCGAGGTTGGCATATGCACCGCATGTTGGGAAGATATTTGAAAAACATTCACCGCCGTCAGGACGGACAGCTCCTGATCATGGTCCTCATAATGATGGTTCTGGGCGCCTTTTTGATCACACCCTTGCTGGCTTTTATGAGTACCGGCCTCCTTGTCAACCGTGTTTATGACGACAAGACCGATGTTTTATATGCGGCCGATGCCGGCATCGAAGATGCCACGTGGAAGATTCAGTATGACCGGCTGACCGGATTTTCTCCGTATAACTTCAGCGACTCATTTACTTATATAATTGCCGAAGATGAGGAGAATGATGAGAATATAAATCAGTACCCTGTTAATGTCAGTATCTGGAATCACTGGGTGTTGTCGGATATGCCCGATCCTATTCCTCCTCCTACCGAGTCTGAGGCTTCCGAGATCGTTTACTCCAATCGGTTGGCTGTTGTTGGTTCGACCATCAAGACCGGAATATCCGCCATAGACCCGTCAGGGCAGTCTATCGAAATCTCAAAATACCGGATCAAGGTTATCTATACACGGTGGGAGGAAGGGCTTGCTGATTTGAAAATCAACCGTATCGGCATCTGGCTGCCCGGCGGTTTTACTTATTTCAGCGACCCGGATCAGGATTTTGAAGGGGAACCCATCCGCAGCCAGTTGGAGGGTCTGAGCGGAGATCACCAGTCTATACCGTATTCACGCCCGTCTAATGGCAATGAAATGATAATCTGGGAGTTTGCCGATCCTCCGTCTTTCAATTCCTTCCCTCCTTCAGTTTTATCTCAGACCAGTAATGTTTTGACTCTGGAGTTTACCTTCTTTTTCCAGTCGCCGGGCCAGCCTGGCGCCAGCCCGGACGCTGTGGCCTGGGTCCAGGCCAGCGGAGTGGATGGGATCAGCTATGCCTGGAATGCGGATGTTAAAGTCTACCGCGTCCGGTCCACTGCTGGAGATACTACAGTTGAAGCTTACCTGACGAAGAGCGAGCTGAGGGCTATGAGTTCCGCAGTGGCGGGGGACTACTTTGCCACCGGTAATACCCTGATGAGAAACGCCCACAGTGATAGCGGACATATCCGGGATACCTGGTTGAATCCTGACCATTCCAGCAGCGCCCGGGTGGAGGCTGCCGATGTGGGAGAGACTGAGGAGAACCCGGTTGAGATTGCGGCCGCTTATCTCTACTGGACCGGCTGGAAAAGCGCTGAGAGCCTGTATACAATTTTTTCTGATAATGGCTCCGATCTGGATGAATGGCAGACCAGTTCCTCCGAGTTCCAGACCCGCGTACCCACCGGGGACGGTGATACCGGAGGCGTCTGGAATACCTCTCCTTGCTGGGAAGATGTCGATGAGATTGATACCGGCATCGATGACACCGACTATATGACGGGGATTGGAGGTGGAGGCAATACGGGCTGGCTCAATCCGACCGCTAACGCCGCTGACAGCGGCGGAGATAATAATGGCTTTGAAATCAGCCCCGATAATGCTTACTCGAATGGTGATGGGAATGCCGCTAACAACAATGGGGGTGGTGACCGCCACCGCTATTATGGGTACGATACCGGCGGTATTCCAGCCGGCAGCACCATCACCGGCATTGAAGTACGTCTGGACTGGTGGGTTGACTCTGCCTGGTTTAGCACGAGCAGTATGGGCGTTGAGCTGTCCTGGGATGGCGGCGCTACATGGACCAGCGCCAGGACTGATACCAGAGAGAGCACCTCTTCCAGCAATTCCACAATTTTAGGCAGCCCGAACGATAGATGGGGACATACCTGGAGCACTGAACATCTCGACAGTTCCAACTTCCGGGTCAGATTAACTTGCATCTCATCCAGCAGCAGCCGGGACTTTTACCTGGACTGGGTTCCCGTCCGCATCACCTACAGTTCCAGCAGCGTTGACCAGAAGCTGTTCACTTTCACTCCTTTTTCCGTTTCTGCCGGCATGCCGATCGACGGTCTGACTGTTTACTACCGGGCCCGAGACAATACCAGCGGCAGTAATAATATCCGGGCCGCTGTCAAAGTCGGGGATGATGTCTATTATAATTCTGATGCGGGCAATGATCCGGGAAGCAGATGGCGCACCTATTCGTATAATTTCGCCGTCAATCCGGCCACCGGGTCTCCCTGGACTCCGGAGGATATCAACGGCACCGGTCCCAATCCGCTGCGGCAATTTGGAGTTTACAGCAGCGACCTGGACCCGGGAGTGCGGGTCTCGTCGGTCTATGCCAGGGTTGATTATGGCTACGCCAGCCTCTGGAGTGTTGCATCCGGAGAGTTCCGCGGGCGAGGGAGCAGTTCCGCAAACGATGCCCAGCGGATTCTGACCATGAGGAATAGCCTGGACCTCAGCGCTTATGCCCCGGACACTGTCAGTATTTCCTGGAATCAAAGCGAAAGCGGAACACTGGAATCCGGCGATGCTTTATTGTATGCTTTCTCGAATGATAACGGCAACTCCTGGAGTGATTATTACGAAGCCTTTAATGACGATAGCCCGGCCGGTACCTTTGGAATTGTAATTCCTGAGCAGTACCGGGACACCGGTTATTTTAAAATTCGCTTCTACCTTTCTTTCAACGATAGTGACGAGTATGCATATCTTGATAATATCTCTATCGTAATCACAGAGCTATTCAACGATAACTGCTCAGACTATGATAATTGGGGCCGCAGCTTTAACAGCCGCTGGAGCATCGATTCCGGACGGTTTAGAGGGACCGGGTCTTCTTCCGCTACAACCGATCAGAGGACTCTTACCATGAGTGATGGCATCGACCTCAGCCACTTCGATCCGGGGACGGTCTGGATTTGCTGGCAGCAGAGCGCCTCCGGTCTTAATCCTGATGACATGCTTTTCTTTGCTTTCGATAGCGATAATACTAACTGGAGCAGCAATATCGATGCTTTCCGCGGCAGCGATACCAATACCTATTTCGGATGGCAGGTCCCTGATGAATATCTGGATACCGGTTTCAGAGTGCGCTTTTACCTGGGACTCAATGATTCCAATGATATAGTTCGTCTGGATAATATCAGCCTTAATATCATGACGCCCGACAGGTCGGTTTATTTTATGATTGACGGACAGCAGGTCTATTTCGACGGCTCTGCTCCGGCGGCCGGTTCCGAGGAGCTCATCGCCAGCAGCGCGGAAATTATCCCCAGCATCACCAGCGGTACCTTTAACGGGTATTCTTACTCCTGTTTCAAGGATGTCACTGCCCTGGTCAGAGAATATACCAGAGTTGACGCGGATGAGGCTACTCAGCATTCTCCTGGCATAGCCGAGTATACCGTCGGTCATGTAGATGCCACCCTGGGCATTGATGGCGGGGATTACCAGTTGGCCCATGCCGGCTGGTCTTTGATCCTGGTTTATACCAGCCGGGAAACAGTTGGCCATCAAATCTATCTTTTCGATCGCTTTACCTATGCCGATGATTATACTGACCTGGACTT
>CAZELW010000053.1:0-8453 GCA_964513135.1 uncultured Dehalococcoidales bacterium | reverse complement strand
GATAATGAGCGGTGACTGGAGTTCAGACGTGTGCTCTTCCGATCTGGTGGCGGGAAATACCTGCCGCTGCGGGGCTTACCAGCGGATCTTTGCAGCGGCTGAGGCTGCTGCAAAGGCCGGTCCAGCGAGAAAAGAGATCAGGAATACAGGAGCCGGACATGGCCAAACTGATCAGGACTAAAACCGAATGGGAAGGAATCAACCATGAGGAGCTGGCGATTATCGAGGGAGAATCACCTCCTCCCTGGCCTCCCGGGAAGCAATTTGAAACAATCGGCCGGGAAGTCCCGGCGGTAGACAGCGCGGAAAGAGTCACCGGGCAGGCGTTATATACCTCTGACATACAGCTTCCGGGGATGCTGCATGCCAGGATACTGCGATCGCCGTATCCTCATGCCAGAATAAAGCGCATGGAAACAGACCGGGCAGCTTCTTTGCCCGGGGTAAGGGCGATCATATCCCATTTGAATGTACCCGCGATTTCCTGGCTGAACCAATCCACTATATTGGAACCGATAGTCCGTTTCCAGGGAGATGAAGTAGCGGCAGTAGCCGCGGATGACGAGGAGACCGCGAATGACGCTCTGGATTTAATTGATGTGGAGTATGAAAACCTACCGTTCGTAATTGACGCCGAAAAAGCTCTTCAGGTCGGAGCACCCCGTATTTACGCGCAGGGCAATCTGGTCAAAGGAAAACCCCGGATATATGTCCGGGGCGATACCAGGCGCGGCTTCCGGGAAGCTGATGTAATAGTGGAGGAAACTTTCCGGACGCAGACCGCTCTGCATAACTGCCTGGAGCCCCACGGCGCAGTGGCTTCCTGGGACAGCCAGGGATTGACAGTCTGGGAGTCCACCCAGTCAATCTATCGTGTTCAGGAAGACCTGGCGGAAGCTTTCCAGATACCCCCCAACCAGATTCGGGTCATCTGCCAGTATATGGGAGGTGGTTTCGGCAGCAAACAATACAGCGGTAAATGGGCAATCCTGGCCGCGCTGCTTTCCCGGCAAACCGGAAGGCCGGTCAGGCTGATGCTGGACCGACAGGAAGAAAACCTGGCTGCCGGGAACCGTTCGCCGACTGTCCAGCATTTGAAGATAGGCGCCAGGCGGGACGGCACACTGACAGCCATCGAGCTTTCCTCCGTTGCATCCATCGGGGCTTACGGCTGGTCTGTTCTAGCGGTGGAAGGCCCGGTGCAGGTGATGTATGCCTGTCCCAATATAAGGACAGAGGTCCGTTCAGTTTACACCAATACCGGACCGTCCCGGTCTTTCCGAGGGCCAGGGTATGTCGAAGGAGCATTTCCCCTGGAATCGCTGATGGACGAACTGGCGGATGAGCTACAGATGGACCCCCTGGAGCTACGGTTAAAGAATTACGCCCGATTCGACCAGACAACCGGTCTGGACTACTCAGCCAAACATCTCGATCAATGCTATCGAAAAGGCGCGGAGATGATCGGCTGGAATTCCGGGCGGCGAACGGCACAGGACAGGGGCGGCCGGAAGGTCGGCCTCGGGATGGCCAGCCAGGTCTGGGGAGGCGGCGGGGGTCCCCCGGCCTATGCCTGGGTGAGAGTAAATAAGGACGGCACAGTAGAAGTCATTACGGGAAGCCAGGACATCGGTACCGGGGTAAAGACCGTCTTCGCGCAAATCGCCGCAGAAGAGTTCGGTCTTCGCCCGGAACAGATAATCGTCCACCTGGGAGATACGGCAAAAGGACCTTACGACCCGGTAAGCTGGGGAAGCATGACCGTATCCTCGGTAGGCCCCGCTATCAGGCAGGCCGCCATCGACGCACGAAACCAGCTTTGCGGCATCGCAGCGGAATATCTGGGCCTGCCCGCCGGCGATGTGAACCTGAGAGGAGGCAGTATCTATATTAAAGGCAGATCACAGCAGCACATGACAATAAGCGAAATCGCTGAGGAGATTGGAGAATTCACCATCCTGGGCAAGGGCTCCCGGGAGCCCAACAGGACAGACATCGATGTCCGCACTTTCGGTGCTCAGTTTGCCGAGGTAGAAGTGGACACTTCAACCGGCGAGGTCCTGGTATCGCGGGTGGTTACCGTCCATGATATAGGACGGGTGATTAACCCGCTGGGCGGACGGAACCAGGTTGAAGGCGCGGTCGTCCAGGGCATCGGTTACGCTCTTACCGAAGGCAGGGTGATCGATGAGAGGTCGGGTGTTGTTTTGAATGTAAATCTGGAAGACTACCAGGTGCCTACCGCACTGGACTTTGGTGATATCGACCAGGCTTTTATCAATCAGCCCGATAACCGGTCCAACAACCTGGGCGCCAAGGGGCTCGGCGAGCCGGCCATGATACCCACCTCTCCGGCTATTGCGAATGCGATAGCCCGGGCGACGGGCATCCGTTTTCTATCAATTCCGATCACCCGCGACAAGATTATAGAAGGACTTCAGTTGCCTGCCGGAGCGAGGAGAGTGGTCCCATGAAAAATTTTGAACACGTGGACGCGCTCTCCTTATCAGAAGCCATCAGCCTCCTGGAATATCCCGGTCAGTCGCTTGCCATAGCCGGGGGGACGGACCTGTTGACTCAAATGAAAAGCCGGATAGTTTCTCCCGAGAGAATAGTCAACCTCAAGACAATACCTGAATTGAATGCTATCCGGCCCAATGACAGGGATGGGCTGCGGATAGGGGCACTGAGGACTCTCAGCGATCTGGCCCACGATCAGATTATCCGGAGCAGGTATCCGGCGCTTTACCAGGCCATAGCATCTGCCGCTACCCGTCAGATCCGCAACCAGGGGACGATTGGAGGCAACCTGCTGCAAGGTCCCCGCTGCTGGTACTACCGCGGACGATTCAATTGCTGGTTGAAGGGCGGGGAGACCTGTTATGCCAGAGACGGAGAAAACAGCCATCATGCCATATTCAGCGATGGGCCTTGCTATATGGTACATCCGTCCGACATGGCGCCCGTTTTACTGGCCCTCGGGGCCAGCATAGAAACAATCGGCCCAAACGGGAGACGAACGATGCCGCTGGAGCAAATGTACCAGGCGCCTCATGAGGGAGACCGGCGGCCTGTTACTCTTCAACCGCAGGAGATCATCTGCTCCATCACGGTCCCGGCGCCCGCAGGCAATACCCGGGGAATATATTTAAAAGCGATGGACAGGCGGGCCTGGGCTTTTGCCCTGGTAAGCGTGGCCCTCCAGATATCCCTGGAAGGAGACCAGGTCAAAGATGCCCGGATGGTGCTTGGAGGTGTAGCTCCCCGGCCTTATCCTGTTCCGCAAGCGGCAGCGGCCCTCAGAGGGAAGCGGATTGACGAGGGATTAATCAATGAAACAGTTGATCTGGCAGTTGCGGGAGCCCGCCCTTTGCAGCGAAATAAATACAAAGTACCGCTAACCCGGGAAATGGTCAAGAAGGCGCTAAGGGAACTAATAGGGCTTTTGTGAAACGAATTAAATCCTCGCTCCTCTCATATCCTAGTGCTTCAGGGCTCAGTACAGCAGGCGGCAGTCAAGACCTTCCCCGGTGCATCTGGAAAGAATCTCTTCTCCGGCCTTATTGAAATACTCATCGCTGAGATTGTCCAGGAGGCCGTGTTTCCGGTAAACCCAATTACTGTAATAATAGTTCATCCGGTCAACCAGAATGTAATCCACTTTGCCTTTGAGCATCTCCGGAAGCTTTTCCGCTCCGGGGAGTAAGGGCGCTATCATGGCAAATGTTCTAATACCTGAACGGTGCAACTCTTCCAAAGCCCGGATTCTAGCCTTTATGGGCGGGGCATGAGGTTCAAATAACCTGCGGATATCATCATCAGATGTGGTCACTGTAAGGCCGACCTTTCCGTTATCAGCTTTTTGAATAAGGTCTATATCCCGCAGCACCAGGGGCGAACGGGTCTGGATAACAAAAGGCCAGCGGTGCTCAATAATAATCCAGAGGCATTCCCGCGTCAGACGGTACCGTGCTTCCAGCGGCTGGTAAGGATCGCACACCCCGCTTATCCAGACACTGCCCATCTTTTTGCGCACGATCTCTTTCCGGAGCAGGTCGGGGGCGTTTATCTTGACATCCACGAAATCGCCCCAGGCTTCTTTATGGCCGCTGAACCGTTTCATGAATCGGGCATAACAATAGCTGCAGGCGTGCTGACACCCGGTGTAAGGGTTAACTACGTAATCATAGATTCTGGACCTGGAAAGGATGCTTTTAGCCTGGACTTCTCTTACCAACATGGTCTTGCTCACAATTATTATACCAGCGGACTGAAACCGGCGCTTGTTTTTCGGTCATCCGAGAGAGTCCCGCTTACTATGCGGAAGGTGAATAAACCGGCAGGGGGAAGAGTTTGGTATGCTGGAGAAGCATTCGTAAATTTCATCGATGCAAGCGCCACGCTGCTGCGGCTCTTTACCCGGTCGACTAAGCAGAGCAATTTATTTTATACCACCCAGGGATTTACGGGATAAGGGCCTTTATGCAGCCGGCTCCAATGGGACAATAATAGCCATGATGATATAAACCCAGAAACCCAGTGAGCCAAAAAACAGAGACACTACAAACGCGACCCTTACGATGGTGGTATCGATATTAAAATATTTTGCCAGTCCTCCGCAAACTCCCCAGATCATGCGGTCGGTGCGGCTGCGATACAACCTTTTATTCATTGCCGGTCTCCTAAATGATATTGTACACTACTTCAGACTGCTTCATACGGGGGAAAAGATGTTGAATCGATACTATTCAGAAGCAAGATAACCATAGTTTCCCGGATAGGCCCTGTAGAGCACGCACAGGGTAACCATGTGAAGAGCATCGCGCTTTAAAAACCTTTTATAATTGAAGGGGGGCGGCGAGATAGAAGAACCAGAATTAATTAAAACAAGGTAAAATTCACTGTACTTTCAGAAATCCGGACTGCAGACCGGCCGCCATTTTCAAAAATACCTCTCTTTACGGGCAGCGTTTCCACCAACCAGCCAACTGGCGGGATGAATGCGCATTTTATTTATCATGGACTGGACTTCTTCCTGTTCCTCCAGCATGCGTTTAGCGCGAAAGTAATGGTCCAGATGCTGGCCCTCGGGACGGCCTTCTGCCTCCCAGATGGAGTAAGCTAATTCCCTGATCTTTTCCTCGCTGACCATACCATACCTCCGGCAAACTCATCTATTTATAACGCAATAAATAAATGCCTGATTATTTCAGCCTCATCCTGCTCCCTGTGGGAGGGAATTTAGATTAAAGATTATTGATTAAGGAAGGGGAGGGGTATATTACCTCGCCCTGATGCTCCGTGAGGGAGGGAGCGGAATAGATATAGATATTAAAGATTTGGATGAGGTTTCCATAGGCTGGTAGTTTTATTATAGCCATTAGCAAATAATTGTCAACCGGTAAAATTTCCGGGGTGTACCACAAACTGCTAGCCCAGCACGCGCAGTAAAAAGGGTATAAGGACCAGACTGATTATGGTGGTTACCATGACCACGCTGGCTACCAGATCAGCCTCATTCTTATATTTGGCGGCAATAGTGTAGGTATTTACCGCTGCCGGCATAGCAGACATCAGGATTACAATAGTCCTGGCAAGACCGGTGATATCAAAAAGATAGACCATCAGAAAGCCGAGACCCAGCCCACCACCTAACCGGATAAGAGAAGCGCCTAAAGTAATAGGGAGGGATGTGATCTTCACCGTCGAAAGGCTGTATCCCAGCGTCAGGACCACTATCGGGACCACCATACTGCCGATGAATTCGAGCGGCCTGATTATCAGGGAGGGTACACTAACCTGGTACAGATTAAAAATCAGGGCCAGAGCAGCCGTATAAATGGTCGGCACCCTTAGAATCTCCTTCAGGTTTTCCCGCCAGCCTTTTCCCATAGCTATAAACACCCCCGCCGAGTAAAGGAGAAGCAAGTTCGGGATATAATACAGAGTAGCGACGAATAACCCGGCCGGACCATAGGCCAGGCTAATTATGGGAAATGGGACGTTCACTGTATTAGGCAAGGATATGGGCAGGTAGAGGCCGGAATGTTTCCTTTTTAGGAGCCTGAATAAAATCCAGCCCATAATGCCGCATCCCAGGGAGACCAGCAGCACTGAAGCCCAGATCTTCAGAGCATCCAGCAAAACGATCTGCTGGTTCATGATAGAGACGAAAGCCAGGGCCGGCAGTCCTACATAGAAGACTATATCGATGATGCCGTCCATGTCGATGCGGATGAGCTTCCCGATCAGATAGCCGATGAGGATAGTAATAAATGTCGGCAGGGTTACATCTAATATTTCAGAATAAGACATCGGTGAATATCACTTTTAATGTATCTTACACCTAACCGGCTAATTCTGTCACGGCTCGCTTTTTATGTTATCTTCGTTTTACCTGTTTGATATAAGTACCGGCCAAATCCCGGCCTATTTTCACCAGGCAAATTATCCTGCTGACAATATTCCGGAACATCAACACCAGGCAAAAATTCCTATTGAATTCTGCAGTATCCAGTAATATAATTAAGCTTTGTTGGAGTTTATCCTCAGGCTTCAATACTTATGTCTGATATATTCAAGCTAGATAAAGACCGTAGTTTGTCACGCCTTCATGCTGAGAGCGTGACAGCATCCGCAGAAAATGCGGCCATCGCTTATCAGGCGCCTTCATTGATATCAATCGGTGCCCAGGCTAAAGACATAGCCATATTGAGTACCATTTCCAATCTTCTATTTGCCCTGCTTCTCATGAGAGTACCCTCGACAGTTAAATTCGGAGATACCCTGAAGCGGGCAGTAGTAATTGTGGGTTTCCTGGGCTCCTTGGGGTGGCTGCCACTGATAATAGTCCCCCTAGTTATCAAAGACATCCCCATCTCATTGATGATCACTTTATGGGTCATCAATCTTGTCCCATCTTTGATGGTCGGACCACTGGTTGACAAATGGCTATCAGACCTGGTGCCGCCCAATAAGGTCGGACGATACCTGAGCATTCGGGCGATTCTTTCGGCCGCCACCTACCTCAGTTTCTTTTACGGCATGGGATTTATGCTCGACAGGTTCAACACCAGTCCCTCGGGCGGTTTTCCAATTCTCTTCGTGATTGCTTTCGCCGCCAGCATGGGAACGGTACTGATATGCTCCCGACTAAGAGCTGCGGTGCCCTTCGGGGAATCCGACCGTTCCGGCTTCGGGCTTTTCAATTTCATCCTGGAGGCCAGGCAAAACGGCCTGGGGGCCTTCATAATATTTACTGCCTTAATGACCTTTACGACCGGAATTAGCACCGCTTTCTTTTCGGTATATATGCTGAATAACCTGCATTTCAGCTACTTTACGTACTCCCTGGTCATCTCGACAGAATTCATGGCCAGAATCGGCATTTCCTATCTGGGAGGGCGGTGGATTGACCGCGCCGGTCCTTTGAAGGTAATCCGTTATGCAGCGGCTTTTCTCCCTGTTCTTCCCATATTGTGGCTGTTTTCGGCCAATGTGTGGTATTTGATAATGATACAAATTATGTCGGGAGTTGCCTGGGCCACTTTTGACCTGTGCACTCTTTCATGCTTATGCCGGGACACTCCCGAAGGGAAACGGCTGCACTACATAGTCTATCATCGCAGTATCGTTACCCTGGCGGCTGCCATCGGTCCCCTGCTGGGAGCCATGGTATTTGCCTACATGATACCGGTCTTTGGAAGCCAGATTCTGGGCATGTTCTTACTATCCGGCGTGTTGCGTTTCCTGGTAATTATCGCCATGCTGCCCCGCCTGAAAGCGAACGAGGACGTTCCCCGGGAATGCGATATTGCAGAATTCCCTAAAATTCCCGGAACTGTTGTCATCAGACCGACAGCGCCGCAAATGGTATCTCATCGCGCTCCTTACACTATCCACAAGCCGGTATGGACTTTAACAGAAAATTGCGAACCGGGAAATCTGCGAAGCCCCATCTATTATCCACGGCAATGGAACCTGGGGACAGAAAAACCTGCAGCGCCGGTCAAGCAGAATATCCGGCAAGACCTTCTTTACCGCCGGGAAGACTGCGGACGCAGGGCTTCTTATTCAGTGGGAGCCAACACGACTCCTTTACGCCGGTCTCCGGGATATGCAGCGAAAGCTAATCTGGTCTCTTCCCGCCGGACTCCTGTGCGTGAGGCAGGTCCCGGCGCCCCCATATACAGTCCTCCTGCATATACGGCAGAAACCAATAAACCTCCCGTTAAAGTGTTAAGGCTCAGTGATAATCTGTCCAGAGACATTGAATATCATAAGAGATGGGCTTCCAGGGTACCCTGCCCGGCATAGTGTCTTCAGGCTAATATGCTCTACTTTTGACCAGGTCGTTTCTATCCTCGGGGATGGTGCGAATTCAGGATACCGGTTTTACTATTAATATTATCCGCTATGACGATAGATTATTAATAGATGCTTCATTAAAAGAA
>CAZELW010000052.1:0-8463 GCA_964513135.1 uncultured Dehalococcoidales bacterium | reverse complement strand
ATGTCACACTACCGGACGCCCATCAAGAATCTATATATCGGAGGAGCCAGCACTTATCCGGGGGGGTGTGTGCTGCATGGGTGCGGCTATAATGCCGCCAATACGATTGTGGAAGACCTGGGACTGGAGAAGAAGTGGGGCGAGCCGGAATTTATCATCAAAGCACGTGAAAGGGGGTTAGTAGCATGAGAGTCAGGTCCACCGGACTGGGGAATATGGAAATGGTGGCCGGGTTTACCCGTCTGGAGCCGGTGGAGAACGGGTTTATCATCATGGAAATGCATTCCAGTTCTCCCATGGCCTTCCGGATCCGGGCTGCCCTGACTGGAGCAGACCTGAGGCATTTACTGGGGATAATGTTGAAGAATCCCGCACTGACAATCCGGATCATTGGCAGCCTGTTTGAGAGGAAGAATAATCGGCCGGTGCCCAAATTCTAAATCAAGATGACTTGAGAAGGGGAAGGGGAAATGAGGTTAAGATCGACAGGACTGGGGAAGATGGAGATGATTGCGGATATTGCGCGGCTGGAGTCCATCGGCAATGGTTATTTCCTGGTGGAGATGCATTCCACCCAGCCGGTGCACTGGAAGATCCGGGTGGCTCTGAGCGGAGCTGATTTCCGGCATTTGCTGGGGATAGTGCTCCGGAAGCCCTGGTGCATCATTACCATGCTGGGCAGATTGTGTCAGGGGAAAAACGACCGGAATCCTCCGGAGTTTTAAAAGAAATTGCACAAATTAATAGCGTAACATATAGTTATATCACTGAAAGATATCCGGATTTATTACAAAGGAAGGTGCCCCGATGCCTGAGTATGGATATGCCGGGAAAATCCTGATAATCGATCTCACCACCCGGAAAACCTCCACATTAGATACATCTGAATACACTGACCGGTATTTGGGAGGGAGAGGGATTGCCGCTAAAATCTATTGGGATTTTATTTCGTCAAAAACTAAGGCTTTCGATCCTGATAACAGTTTGATCTTCGTTACCGGACCGGTTGCAGGATTTACCCGATTTTCCGGATGTCGCTGGCAAATCTGCGGAAAATCCCCGCAAGTATCCCCTGATTCTTTCTCTTATGCCAATCTGGGCGGAAGTTGGGGAGCATGGTTGAAATATACCGGCTACGACGGCCTGGTAATCACAGGCAGAGCTGAGCATCCGGTCTATCTTGTTATCGGTAACGACGATAAAGTTGAGTTTCGAGATGCTTCCCATCTCTGGGGCCAGACCAATTTGGATACCCAGGATATGATGCATGCGGAGTTGGGCAATGATGCCAAAATATTCTGCATCGGCCCGGCGGGAGAGAACCAGGTATACTACTCCCTTGCCATGTCTTCCGATCATTCTCTGGGAGGGGGCGGTCTGGTCAGCGTCCTGGGGTCCAAGAAATTGAAAGCCGTTGTTATCAAAGCCGATAAGGTCACCAGACCGGTAGCCGCTGAACCGGAGAGGTTGCAGGATTTAGCCAGGCGTGTTTACAAGACCAAGGAGGAGAACTGGGAACCTTTTCCACTTTTTGAAGCCCTCGGCAACTCTACTCCCTGTTATGGTTGTGTCGGCGGAAGGAGTATCTGTAACCGGGCGACTTACAAGGCTGAATGCGGCCGGATTTTCAGATATTTCTGTCAGTCCACGATGGTATATACAGCTCAGGCTCAGAAATACTCGGATAAGGAAGCCGTTGAAGCTTATAGACTGGCAACACGGCTTTGCGACAATTACGGGCTGGACTCTATGGTAATGCGGCCAATGATCGACTGGCTGGATATGTGTTATCAGGCTGGATTGATCAGCGAGAGCGAGACCGGAATTCCCTTGTCCAGGATCGGAAGCGTTGAATTCATCTCCGCATTGGTCAGAAAAATCTCCTATCGCGAGGGTTTTGGAGATATTTTATCTAAAGGGACCATTCAGGCTGCCGAATATATTGGAAAGGGTTCACAGAAATTTCTGGGGACTTGCGGTGTACTGACAAAAGATAGCGAGACCAACGATTATGACCCCAGGATGTTTTACGCCCATGCCTTAATCAACGCTACCGAGCCTCGAAAGGCCATTCATCTGCTTCATGCGACTGCTCTCCCCTTCAGGAGGTGGGTGGACTGGCTGAATAAAAAGAATCCCGCCTTTCTAACCACGGAAATATTACAAAGAATAGCCAGGGAATACTGGGGCGGTGCAGAGGCTGGCGATATGACTACTTATGAAGGCAAACCTCTGGCAGCCAAAAAAGTACAGGATTATGGCTATACCAAGGAGAGCCTCATCCTCTGTGACTTGATGTGGCCGATTCATCAGGTCCGTTCGATCGACAGCAGCATCACCTGTGGTACCCTGGAGAGCCAGATTGTCTCGGCTATCACTGGCAGAGATATAGATGAAGCCGGGCTGATGCAAATAGGAGAAAGGGCTTTCAATCTCCAGAGAATGGCCTTACTTAGAGACGGTTGGCCGGGCAGGAAAGGCGATACCATTTTGGATTACCTGTTTGACGAGCCTCTGCAGGAAGTATATTGGAGCGCGGATTGTCTGGTCCCTGATAAAAAAGGGCAAGTTGTATCTCGAAAAGGGGCCGTAATAGACAGAGCTGAGTTCGAGAAAATGAAAACCGAATACTATTCCCTGCGTGGATGGGATACCGCTACCGGAGTTCCGACGGTTGCCAAACTGGAACAGCTGGATCTCAGGGATATGACTCCGGAATCTGTTCGATTACAAAAGACTCTTGCTCAGGCAGATACCATCGCTTGAAACGCGAACAGCGGTAATATCAATTCGCCGGTCAAGAGAGGGCGTCAGGGATATGGGATGCCAACACTATTTATTTCAATCATTTTCTGGAAGCCAAAACGTCCAGGATGTATTGAGACGGGACCTCCCGGTAAGTTGACTTGCGGCTGACAAAAGGTAAGCCTGCCTTATACAGGTCCGCCATCATCTCCACCATTTTCAAGGAAGCCTGCATTGGCTCAATGAGTGCCGCCCCACACACTTCTAACATGCCGGCCTGCTGGACCAAAGGTGAAAGAAGACCGCATCCCATAATCGGGACTTCAGCTCCGTCTTCAACACAACCCCTGCCGACTTCCTGAAAATTCTCCATGAGTAAATCCAGGTCCCTGGTGGCGCCGGAAAGAGCTCCCTGCTCAAGTATGGACAATTGGTCTTCAGGAATAGTGAGTCCCCTCACCGGCTTTCGTTTTATAGCTTTGGCTTCCATACCGTATCGGGATATCAGTTCTTCCATGGCTGATGTATAATAGTCCACCTTGCATATGATGGCAAACTTCGATCCCATCAGGTAAGCAAAATGCATAGAGGCTTCAGCCAGTCCGGTTACCGGGATTTTCAATAACTGCCTGGCTTCGCTGAGCGCCGGGTCAAAGAAACAGGATATGGCTACTCCGTCACACCCCTGCTTTTCGGCATCCAGCGCACTCCTGAGGATTTCGAGGTGATGAAAAGAGCGCAGCCCTGCATATAGCTGCCATGAGGATTCCCAGGGCGGACAATCCACATCTTTTATCAGCACTTCCGTATCCGGCCTTTGTACCCTGGCATAGAGTTTTTGCAGCCGCTCGTAGAACGCGCTGGATCTCGGGTCTTTTCG
The DNA here is from genome assembly GCA_964513135.1 of uncultured Dehalococcoidales bacterium. Taxonomy (GTDB): domain Bacteria; phylum Chloroflexota; class Dehalococcoidia; order Dehalococcoidales; family UBA3254; genus CAZELW01. The sequence goes on along the minus strand of CAZELW010000052.1, from coordinate 4,838 downwards.
GGGCATGGATACGGGTAATTGGCAGCAGATCTTCATATCGATTACTCCTTGACAAATACTGGTTCCGATTTATTTTTAAATCCGCTTTCGGAGTAGAGTGAGTTTCCTGGAATTGGATTGAATGTAAAATTTCAATTTTATTGCTCTGGCATATGAAGTTAACTTAATTTCATGAACTCCTTGTTTTTGAGGCTGATATCTCCTCCGGAAACATAGGTCCCGATAATATTGCCTTTAGTGACCGGCAGGAGTATGTGTGACGGATGTTTGGCATCATGATATATCGTGATGGTGTTGGGAGTCTGGCTCACCAGATGCTCGTGGCCGACCTGGTACAGGTTCTCTGGCGGATCGTCGGCGCTGCTGATCTTAAGCATAATCCGGTGGCCGGCTTTGAAAAGATTGGCGATGGGCCAGATATCCAGGCTGAACTCGTAGATCTGCCCGGGAACCAGGGGCTGCGGATTGGCATGAGTGTGGACCGGCAGCCAGGGTTTGGATTTTTCCGTATCCAGCTCACGATGAGAAGCCCGGAGCCAGCCGTTATTCAGAACAGTTTCCTTGCCCTCCGGGTCGACGTCCCAGATACTGGCTCTCAGGATCATGTCCGTCCCGCGGCAGGAGGCGTAGAGGTTGGCCACAATGGGACCCACCACCTCCGTGTTCTCCACCATCGGGGCTGAGTAGTATTTAAGGCAGCCGCGGTTCTCGGGATTGTCATCGTAAGAAGCGGACAGGGCATCAGGCCAGGGCTCTATCTCGCACAGAGAATGGTTCTCATGCAAATTAAAGGGGATCCAGCGGGTCCCGGGGACCGGGAAGTCGTTGGTCATGAGCCACTCATTGGAGCTCCTGATAAAGATTTTGACGGCCGGTTCGTCCATGATGCCGGTATCGATCCCTTTCAGCCAGTAATCGAAGAAGCGTAAAAGCTCCCAGGTAAACTGGTAGAAAGGACGGTCAAGGTAAGCCGGCGGGAAAAAGATCATCTTTTTGGGCATCTTGAAATCCGGGTAGTAATAGAAGACGCTGGGGCGGTGCGTGGCCGCACCCAGGTAAGCCGGCACCTTGATTTTGCTGAAATCCAGATTAGACCCTCTTTCCATCCAGTATTTGGACATCTGAGGGTGCAGCAGGATATCCAGGTAGTTCACGTTGCCGGTCTCACGGTAGTTCTTCAGAGCTTCCATAATCTCGGGGGCGCCGTTGATGTCTTTATCCGCCAGGGCGCGCTGAATAGCCTGACGGTAGCCTTCTTCTCCCAGCTCTTCCTCCAGGACGCTCTTTTCAGTATGGGCGTCAAAGTTAACCAGGGAGACCAGCCAGCGGAGAAATCCCTTTTGCAGGACTCCTCCCGGCCACCAGAAATGGCGGTAGCTATCCCAGAAAGTACCGATGGGGGCAATGGCTTTCAGATGGGGCGGCTGCATCTCAGCCACCAGCGGCTGATGGGCGCTGTAATAGCCCAGACCGACCATGCCCACATTGCCGTTGCACCAGGGTTGCTGGGCAGCCCACTCTATGATCTCGTAGGTGTCCTTGAGCTCCCGGGCGCTGAGGTACTGATAGACCCCGCCGGATTTCCCGGTGCCGCGTACGCTGGCAATAATATTGACATACCCTCTTCTGACATAGAAATCTGTGCTGGGGGCTTCCAGGCAGGCGTCAGGCGAACCGCGGATACGCCGGGTGCGCGTGGGCGCCGGCCAGATACGGTCGGACTGAAGCTCCTTATCAAACGGAGCAATAGCGAGAAGCGCCGGAAACTTACCGTCGCTGTCCGGACGGAATATATCGGCATCGATGGTTATTCCGTCGCTCATCGGAATAGAGACACTAAGCTCGGATTTGATCTCATATTCCCTTTTTGAAATCTTTCCGGTACCAATTATGGCATCCATTATTCCTCTCCTTTATTTTATTTTTGCCGGATTATCTTATATTAACATTTTTTCAGGGCCTTTGGTCAGGTCCCTTTCAATGAGTAAGAGTAGGCGAGCCTATGACAACCGGCCGACCGGGCCTTTCCGGAATAAAAAAAATCGTCAGGATGCTGAGAAAAAGGAGCACCCCCACGCCAACGAAAACGATCTGGAAGCCCCGGGATATATCCGCGGAACTTTCGAGAATAAGAGCGATGGTGCTGATGCCGATGACGCCCCCCACCTGCCGGAACATACCCCGAACACCCATAATGGTACCGACCCGGTCCGGCATCAGCTCGATGCAGGCATTGTTGCAGGCAGGAGTGGCCATCCCCTGGCCTACCCCAATGAAAAACAGTATCCCGGACAGCCAGACAAAGCTGCTGATATGCCAGCCCGCCAGATTAAACTCCCTGATCTCCGGAGCCATCAGGAACAGGCAGGCGGCATACAGGGCGGTGCCGATCAGCATCGGACGCCGGTAGCCCAATCTAACAAGATAGATACTGATTATGAAGGCCGCCACCATGGTAGCAGCGAACCGGGGAGTCAGGACCAGACCGCTTTCGATCAAAGACATGCCGTAGACGCTGACGGCATACAGCGGGATAAAGCTGAGAAGTCCCAGAAGCGCGATCCCGTATATAAAGTTATAAATATTGGAGGCAATGAAGGGCTTTTCACGCAATACCGCCAGGTCGAGAATCGGGTCCGTGGTCCTCCGCTGATGCCGGAGAAAGACCACGGCCAGAACAATAGCGGCGGCAAAAGCCAGGCCGACTGACAGCCAGGGAATCTCTCCTTCCCGGGAGCCCATGAAGCTGATGCCGAGCATAACGGAGGTTATCAGGAGAGTCAACAAAACAGCCCCCGGCAAGTCCAGCCTGCCTTTTTCTTTAACGGGGCTCCGGCGCAGGAACAGTAAAGACATCAGCAGGACCAGGGCACCGAAGGGAACGAAGACCCAGAAATTGGACTGCCACCCGTATTGATGGGTCAGCCAGGCGCCCAGATTGGGACCAATGATCTGCCCGATAGGGAAAACAGCCACCAGGAACCCGATATACTTCTGTTTATCTCCAGGATGTTCTTCGGCTATCAGGGAGGTTGCTACCGGCAAAGAGCCTCCGGTCCCCAGCCCCTGGATAAATCTGGCCGCAATCAGCAATTCTATGGTAGGCGCCACTGCGCTCAGGAGCGATCCAGCGGTGAATAACGAGATGCACAGGAGGAAGGCCTTCTTGCGGCCGATAACATCGCTGACCTTGCCAATAAGCGGCATACCGATGGTGGTCGCCAGTTGATTGCTGCTAAGGACCCAGCCGGACAACACGATCGTAGTATTAAACGAGGCCATGATTTCCGGAAAGGCTACCATAACCGTGGTACCGCTTATCGCAGTCATAAGCGATCCCAGGCAAGCCAGAGTAAAGACAAAATATTTTTTCATAAAATAAAGTCTGTTCTATCCTGATTCCAGATTTTCAAAACCGAAACCAATCCACAGCGCCGGGCCTGATATCCTGAATGGTGGACTTCCTCCAATCAAACCACAACACGTCATGGCGAGCACACGGACCGACCGCAGCAACCTAATGGACGGCTGGTACAAGAGGCTTTCAGATTGCCGCAGAGAAGTCCCGAATCCTCGCAATAACGGGTACAGCAGTTGTTTGGAAGCCATGCGCAATAGCGGATTGCAGCAGATGTCGTGCCGGACTGCACTCTCCTCCGACATGATATCTTCTTTACTATACCAATGATAAATTGTAGCGCAGACCGTTGACAACTTGATTGTCACAAAATAACCCGGTTCACATCCTTAATGGTTTTCGTGTGCGCCAGAAGAATGCTATAATACAGGCGAAGATAAATCCGATTTTGCGCAGGAAGATGGATATGTCCAGCCGTGCCAGAAAAAGAGATCGAACTGCACGCCTTTTAAAATTGCAGGTATTGTTATGGCAATATCCGCACGGGATTGATGTGGAGGATATTGCCCAGAAATTGTCCATCAGCAAGAGGACTATCTACCGCGATCTGCTGACACTGGAAAACGAGCTTGATGTGCCGATCTGGGAACAGGGCAGCAAGCGGGGGGTGGTGGAGGGTTATTTTTTGCCTCCGATAACATTTACCCTGGCCGAAGCCACGAATATTTTTCTGGCGGCCCGGCTGATGCAGAACTATTCCTGCATATATAATCCTAATGTGGTAGCGACCTTTATCAAGTTAAATACCATACTGCCGCCTCATTTGAGAGACCAGATCCAGCATACCCTGGACTACCTGGAAAAACTGCCGAGAGATGAAAGAAAGCTAAAAAATTTTAACACGTTGATCGAGGCCTGGGCCTCCCGGCACCGGGTCACCATCAAATACAGCGAACCGGGAATCCAGGGCCCGACCGAGACCACCATCGAACCTTATTTTATCGAACCTTCCTTATTGAGTTTTTCCAGCTATGTAATCGCTTATTGTCATCTCAAAAAGACGATACGCTCATTCAAGACCGACCATATCGTGGGGAACATTAAAATCTGCCCGGAGACTTATGAGATTCCGGCCAGCTTTAATGCCATGGACTATCTCAGCTCTCCCTGGGACATTACCTCCAGTGATAAACTGGAGGCCCACAAGGCAATAGAGACGGTAATACTGCGATTCAGCCCCAAAATCAGCCAGTCGGTAGGAGAGACCATCTGGCACCCTTCCCAGGAAACTGAAGTCCAGAGCGACGGCTCGATGATAATGACTCTTAAAACCCGCAACACCCTTTCCTTCCGGACCTGGATCATGCGGTGGGAAAAAGAGGTAGAAGTGCTGGAGCCCCGATCATTGAGGCAACAGATCGGCAAAATGGTCCGCAATCTGGCGGGCGTGTACAGCGATCCCAAACCGAAAAAATCTAAA
>CAZELW010000051.1:0-8579 GCA_964513135.1 uncultured Dehalococcoidales bacterium | reverse complement strand
TTAATCATTAATCAACGCCCCCTCCCCCCAAATCTCCCACCCCACACCATGACTAAATCTCTATTGACAGCCTTTCGCCTCGCCCTGTTATAATAAAATTCCTTTCCATGATTACGCCTGTTGCCTGCATTATCTCTAATGCTCATACCTGGTCTGTAACTCAGTATAGCTGTCTGGTTTACATAACCGGACTCGATCCGGTATCAATATCACTGCTTATCGCCCGTCACAAACATTACACGAAATCCGATATATCTACCCGGTTCACATCCCGGCAAAAGCCGACATCCAGTGGAGGTGCGTTATGCTACCAGCTTATGCCCCATTATTGTCGGCATCATCATATCCGCAGCAATCCCTTCCGCCCCATTCATCCCGGCGGATAAGCTGCGATATCCCCGCCTCCGGCAGGCTGATTTGCTCCGCCTGGTATAATTTCTTATCCGGATCTAACCCGTCTTGCGTCGGCCTCTTTAACAATACCTGGCTGGATATCATTTTGGAAAGTCAGTTTACTGATCTCAAGGAGGGGCCTTGGAAAATTTTATGAGGTTCCAGTTAAATATGGTAGTTTACACTTTACAGTCATTGTTTTAAGCCCTTTTTAGCCTCAAAATCTCCCATTTTGGGTTGTAAACTGTAAACTATCTGTAAACTGGCAATAAACAGATATCGCGCAATAAGTGACTGCTCTAATACTATCTTGCCGGAGGTCTGATAATGGTATCATTCTGGTCGCCCCCCTCACCCGTTACAAAATACATACCCTCTTTTGACGGAAAGTACCGGTTGTTTCTGCCTGCCGCTTATCATTATAATGAAGATATACCAAATAAGGACCGACCGATTTTAGATGCTGAGATGTTTGAGCTGGCGGATATGGGCAGACTGCTTATCATTATCGGGGTGTTCCTGATTATTTTCGGCCTGGTTTTTACATTCTGGAGCCGGATTCCTTTCCTTGGCCATCTGCCGGGCGATTTCTCTTTCCAGAGGGGCGGCGTCAGCTTCTTCTTCCCTCTGATGACTTCACTGGTTATCAGCCTGATATTAACCGTCATCTTGAATATCGTTTTTAGATTTTTCAGATAGAGCCGGGGATAACAGGCTAATGGAGGATAAGGCTATGAGCGAAAGTACGACATATACCGGTGAGGGAGCAGCGATATCCTATGAGTTGACGTTAACGTCAGAGGAACTCAGACAGGGCGCCAGCAAACTGCTGCCCCGGAATAACAAAAGGCTGGAAGTGAAAATTCCTCCCGGGGTGGTCCCGGGCACTGTGGTGAAACTGCGCAACGCTCTCCAGGTGACAGATGGAAGGCCGGGTGATATCCTGATAATAGTCAGGAGCAAATCTGATGAGACCGGAGCCGCGGAACAGGCCCCGCCGCCTCCGCCTTCCCTGGTGGTGGAGATTGACGACGGCAACTTTGATGCCGAAGTAATGGATTCCCAACTGCCGGTAGTCGTGGATTTCTGGGCGCCCTGGTGCAGTCCCTGCCGGGCAATGGCCCCGATTATGGAAGAGGCTGCCGGACTCTACGAAGGCCGGGTCAAGTTCTGTAAAATCAATGTCGACCAGAACCCCGAGGCGTCCAACCGCTATCGGGCGATGAGTATCCCGCTGCTGGTCTTTTTCAGGAACGGAGAGGCGGTGGAACGCAGCCTGGGGGCTGTACCCTTGTCCGAGCTCAGGTCTAAACTGGACTCGTTCCTTAGAAGCGGGTAAAGAGACCCTGAATGCAAAGTCAGGAAGAAGGCAACCTGGTAATCGCCCGGTTCTATCCCGGTGAAGACATCCTGGCGTCACTGGATGAAGTATGCCGCCGGCATGACGTCCGGACGGCTGTGATTGTATCTGCCCTCGGTCAGATTAAGCAGTTCAGGCTGGGGTATTTCGACGGTGAAGGGTACCGGCAAAAGGACTATGCGGCGACCCATGAGCTGCTGTCTCTGTCCGGCCTGATTTCCCGTTCGGATTCCCCGGATGAGTACCGGTTTCATCTCCACGCTGTGGTAGGGGATGAAGAGCAAAAGGCTTTCGGCGGGCATCTTTTTCAGGGTACAATAGAGGGCACGGGCGAAATAGTTCTGCTTAAGACCGGCATTAAAGCCCGGCGGAAGACAGATGCAGCCGGACTGCCGGGACTGGAATTGGAGTAAGATGAAGATATCGATTAGTGGTAAAGGCGGCAGCGGAAAGAGTACTGCCAGCACTCTCCTGGCCCTGGAGTTCAGAGACAGGGGCTACCGTCCGGTTATCGTGGATTCCGATGAGTCCAACTCCGTACTCTATCGGATGCTGGGAATGGCCCAGCCTCCCCAGCCGCTGGTGGCCCTGGCCGGAGGTCGACAGATGGTGCGCGAGCTCATGCCTCCGGGTTATAAGCCGGGAACGCCGGATTCCGGCACCAATGTCCTGGCTCGGGCTGAAATCGCCTTTTCCGATCTCCCCACCGTGAACGTTGCCGAAAAGGATGGCGTCCGCCTGGTGGTAATCGGCAAAATCGCCGAGCCCCTGGAGGGCTGTGCCTGTCCCATGGGCGTTCTGGGCCGCGAGTTCCTGGGCAAGCTTCGCCTGGCCGACCGGGAGATTGTAATGGCCGATATGGAGGCCGGCATCGAGCACTTCGGGAGAGGCGTGGAGACCGGACTTGACTCTGTACTGGTAGTGGTAGAGCCGTCTTTCGAGTCAATCGTCCTGGCCGGACGTATTCAGGAGATGGCCAAAGGAGTTGGCATTCAGCGAGTTTGGGCGGTTCTGAACAAGGTGAATTCGGATGATGTGGCGGCCAAATTGACCGGGCCCCTGGCGGAGCGCGGGGTGGAAGTAATCGGCACTGTCCCCTATGATGAGGCGGTATTTGCCGCCTGTCTGGAAGGACGTCCCCTGCTGCCGGGTCGGGGTAAACTGGCGGACTGTTTGCATAGTATAGTCGACCGCTTGCTCCGGCAGGCGTAGAGTCCGTATTCTTTATTTTGAATTTTGTATGGCCGCCTTTGGCAGATTGCTGCGGCTTCTGATGCGGTTCTCCAGCAGGCTGACCGCTGTCAGCAGCAGTAGACTGATCGCCAGGGCTCCCAGGTCCAGGTATTTTATCTCCCATATTTTACTGGCCAGCCCCGCCAGCCCACCCCCGATAATGGCTGCCAGGGCCGCATTGGAGGTTACACCGAGCCTGTCTTTATAGAATCCGGCGATGACGGGAAGGATTACGCCGCAGGTATAGATGGTATAAGCGAAAAGAAGGGCTGTTATTACTCCATTCAACGCCAGCGCCAGTCCCAGCGCTGCCAGCCCCATAGCCAGCAGGACCCAGCGGGATGAGCGGATGGAAGTAGCTCTTCCCCCGGCCTGGCGAAAATGCCCTATAATATTGACCGTGAAAATAGTCCCGCTGCTCCAGAGGGTGGCGCTTGCGCTGGACATAACGGCTGATACCAGGGCTGCCAGCACCAGGCCGGCGATAGCTGCCGGCAGGACTCCGCTGATGAGCGCCGGAAAAGCCTGCTCCGCCGCGATCCCGGGGAATTTTGCAAGGGCCCCCATGCCGATCAGGACGATGCCGAAGGCGAAGGGGGCCAGCAGGAGAGCGGACCATAATGTCGCTTTCCGGGCGGTCTTTCCGTCCCTGGCGCAAAACAGGCGGGCGTACAGGTCCGGCCCGACCACATACACCAGACCTATCAAAAGTAAATAGGAGACCAGGTCAACCCCCTCGAATTGCAGGCTGAGCGGAAAAGAAAAGTGGTCTGCCGGGAGTGCTGCCGCCAGTCCTTCGATTCCTCCGATCTGCCACAGCAGCACGCCCAGCCCGGCCAGGATGCCGGTAAAAATAAGAACGATATCCAGTATGTCCGTTCGAATGATGGCGTACTGGCCGCCGAAGATGGTGTAGCCGACGAAGATCAGGGTGAAGATTACCATCCATAATACCGGGCTGCCTATGCCCAGGACGGAGAGTATTTTACCCGCGGCCAGGATCTGTCCGGCCGTGACCCCCACCCAGGCCGTTGCTATCAGAACGGAAGCCGCCAGCCCTACCCGGCGGTCGTACTGCCGGGTAATAAGCTCCGGAAGGGTATAGGCGCCGGCGCTGCGCACTTTGTGAGCGAAAAATAGTCCCAGGACTACCAGGCCGATGCTGCTTACCAGCAGCCACCACGCCCCGACCAGCCCCCGGCTGAAACCCAGCCCGGCCAGCCCGACTGTCGCGGAGCCGCCGATGATTGTCGCCATCAAAGAACCGGTAATGAAGAAGGTGGAGTACTGGCGGCCGGCGACCATATACTCTTCCATCCGTAGAAACTTCCGGCGTCCGGTCAATCCGATAACGATCACCGCCAGGAAATAGACGATGATGATAATCAGTTCAAGCATGGATTTCCTTCAGGGGGAATATAGTTCCGGCAGATCGGGGACTGGAATCTCAGGTGGGCTTCTGCTGGCCGACCAGCGATATTTCGATGTCCTTGCCGCAATGCGGGCAATTGAAACAAATGGAGACCGGCTGCTTCATAATGCGTTCAGCCACGGCGGTTAGAACGGAGTCCATATTGTCCAGCCGGTCATCCAGCAGCTCAATACGTTTCTTGAGACGCTCAATTTCCGGCTCATTGCTGTTGAGGGTTTTATTTTTATTCTCATTTGCCAAATCCGGACTCCTGCTGCCAGCTCTGGTATTAGAGGTATTATAGCAAAGATTACAGGGATAATTCCAGTTGCCCGTCTTTTAACCTACCCTTTAGCAATTGTTTGTCGGATGGCATATAATATTACATATTGTAAGGGCAATAACAGACCGGAATATCCGAAAAGATATAAAAATATCTGGAAAGGGAGGTGTGACATGGCAGAGGAATTGATAGGCACAGTAAGTGACTTCTTTGCCAGACCATCGGTTGCCGGGATCGAATTGCACGGAGCTATCAAGGTAGGCGATAAAATCAGGTTCAAAGGGCATACCACCAACCTGGACCTCGAAGTCAGTTCAATGCAGATCAACAACTCCTTCGTCCAGGAAGCCAGGGCCGGCGACTCTGTGGGCATTAAGGTCCCGGACCGCGTCAGAAAAGGCGACCAGGTCTACAAGATCACCAGTGATATGGCCGCAGCCATCTAAAGGGTTCAGAGTTATTTTATCCTGTCGAGCAAGAAAGGACGTCTCCTTTCCTTCTTATCCGTCATAATGAGGACTTCCTTATCTTCGCTGCAGCGGGACCGGATGGCGGGTATTCACCGGGTTCCTCTGGGGTTTAAAGCATCCCGGGGGTAGGGAAACTGCGGCTCCAGCCCGCCCAATTTATCCATCATCCCCTGCCATCCTGGAGGAGCCTCACTCCCTCCAGAATCATTAATCCTGAATCACTGTCCGGTTCTATTCAATCGGGGTCGACAGTGCCCCACCCCGTGGACGTCATTGCGAGAATCCTTTCCCCTTTCGAAGCAAACTAAGGACCTTGAAGGCAGCCTGAGGTCAGGAATTCCTCTTAAGCGTTAATATCCTGTCATGCTGGAGGCCTCGAGAGGCGAGGCCGAAGCATCAGGAAGGGTGACTATATACTATGGGCGTGACTCCCAACCAGGACATACTTGATTAAACCAAACAATAATGGAAGGAAGCGACTATTCCTCGATGCTGTTCAGCAGATTCACCATTTCAATGGCTGTGAGCGCGGCTTTGGCCCCTTCATTTCCCTGCTTGGTGCCGGCCCGTTCGATGGCCTGCTCCAGGGTGTCGGCGGTGATGACGCCGTAGATGACCGGCATGCCGGTGCTCAGGCCTACCTGGGCGATTCCCTTGGTGACTTCAGCGGCGACATATTCGAAATGCGGGGTGCCGCCCCGTATGACGGCGCCCAGACAGATGATGGCATCATAACGCTTGGTATTGGCCAGCGTCTGGGCTGCCAGTGGAATTTCAAATGAACCGGGTACCAGGGCGACCTCGATATCTTCCTCATTGACTCCGTGGCGCAGGAGGGCGTCCTGGGCTCCTTCCAGCAGCTTGTTGGTAATAAAGTCATTAAAACGGGCAACGATCACGCCGAACTTTAAGCCTTCACCCAGCAGCATGCCCTCGAATGTTTTGTTGGTTTTCATCAGTACGCTCCTGTTCTTCCGGTTATTACCTGCACCCGGCAGCAAAGAATAATACCGCCGGATGATCGCATTATAAGGTTAACTTCCGCCGGGGTCAACTATTAAAAATCGACCCTCCCCCGAGCAGGTGGCGGAGTGTTGTACCCTGTTAGAAAATACCTAGTGCTCGCAGATATCGCCGAGCCTGGGTAGTTCCAGAATATGGCCCATCTTGTTTTGTTTGGTCTCCAGGTAGTGCCGGTTATGCGGGTTCGGCTTGACGATGATGGGCACCGTTTGGACCACTTTCAACCCGTGACCGTCCAGGCTGATGACCTTTTTGGGATTGTTGGTGAGGAGGCGGATCTCCCGGATGCCGAGGTCGGTGAGAATCTGGGCTCCAACCCCGTAGTCCCGCAGGTCAGGCGCAAACCCCAGGCAGACATTGGCCTCTACCGTATCCATGCCCTGGTCTTGCAGGGCGTAAGCCTTGATCTTGTTGTGAATCCCGATGCCTCGCCCCTCCTGCCGCATATACAGGAGTACGCCGCGTCCTTCCTTGGCAATGGCTTCCAGACTTAAACCGATCTGCTCTCCGCAGTCGCAGCGCAAACTGCCGAAGACATCTCCGGTCAGGCATTCGCTGTGGACCCTGACCAGCACCGGTTCCGGCGTGCTTATATCTCCCATCACCAGGGCCACGTGTTCGGCGGGATCGACGTCGCTCTTGAAGGCCAGAACGGTAAATTCTCCATACTTGCTGGGCAGTTTGGCCTCCGCTACCCGGCAGACCAGCTTCTCATGGCGTGAGCGGTAGGCGATCAGGTCGGCCACGCTGATGATCTTGAGACCGAACTTTTCGGCAATTATCTGGAGTTGGGGCAGGCGGGCCATCGATCCGTCGTCATTCAAAATCTCGCAGATCACTCCTGCCGGATACAGCCCCGCCAGCCTGGCCAGGTCGACAATGGCTTCAGTATGTCCCGCGCGCACCAGCACTCCCCCGTCCTTGGCCCGCAGGGGGAACATGTGCCCCGGGTAGACCAGATCGCCCGGCCTGGTGTTGGGGTCAATGATAGTTTTCACAGTCTGTGCCCGGTCGGCCGCCGAAATGCCGGTGCTGACCTTGTGTTTGGCCTCCACGGAAACAGTAAAAGCTGTCGTAAAGCGGGAGGTGTTCCGGTCAACCATCATCGGTATGTTCAGCTCATCCAGCCGCTGTCCGGTAACCGGCATGCAGATCAGCCCCCGGCCGTGTTTGGCCATGAAATTAATCGCTTCAGGGGAGACCTTCTCGGCTGCGATAGCCAGATCACCCTCGTTTTCCCGGTCCTCGTTATCTACTATAATGAGGAACTTGCCTTCTCTGATGTCCTGAATCGCTTCAGGTATAGTCGCCAATGTCATGATTGCCTCCGTTAAAAACCACTGTCCTTTAAATATTCAAGTGTTAAATTAGACCTTCGGGCTTGAGAAAATTGCTCGGCGTATTTAGCCATTATATCTATTTCCAGGTTGACCTTATCGCCGGCGCGGCGGACGTTGAAGGTCGTGTGTGCTCTGGTATAATCTATCACGGAAACCTCGAAGTAGTCCGCGCCTCTGGCAGAAATGGTAAAACTGATGCCGTCCACCGCGATAAATCCCTTTTCCACCACATAACGCATGATCTCTTCCGGTGCGGTGAAGCGAAATACCGTCGAACCGCTGGCAGGAGTCAGGCTGACAATCCGTCCGGTGCCGTCAATATGCCCCTGGACCAGATGCCCTCCCAGTTTGCCCCCCAGACGCATGGCCGGTTCCAGATTTACCGGATCGCCGACTCTTAACTCACCCATATTGGTCCGTTTGAGCGTCTCTGCGCTTAGCCCCACCGTAAAGGAGGTCGTGTCAAATGCAGTTGCCGTCAGGCAGGTGCCGTTCACGGCGATGCTGTCACCCAACGCCAGGCCTTCTAATACTTGAGAAGCTCTGACTGTCAGGGACTCCGGAAGGAGTGAGACAACTTTGCCTACCTCAGTTATGATTCCTGTGAACACAGTCTACCCCTTAATATAACCGCTGACCATTACGTCTTCGCCCACCCTTGCGACCCTGACCCGCTTGAGCCTCGGACAGTCTGCCAGGCAAGCTACGCCCCGCCCGGCCACCGCCGGTCTGCCTTCAGCCCCACCGATAATCAGGGGAGCGAGAAAAACCACCACCTTGTCCACCAGTCCCTGATCGAATAGTGAACCCACCAGGGTCCCTCCGGCCTCCACCAGAATACTGGTAATCTCCCTCTCTCCCAGTTTTTTCAGGAGTGCCTTCAGATCGATCATTCCCTCGGGAGCGGGCAGTTCCAGCAGTTCGGCCCCGGCTTCCTTAAGGGGACGTTTGATTTCTTCAGTCACGTTATCGGCCAGGACTACAATAGTCTTCACCGGTTCGGCGAAGATGAGGGAATGTGGTGGTGTGCGGCCCTGCCCGTCCACGATTATTCTTAACTGCTGCC
>CAZELW010000050.1:0-8718 GCA_964513135.1 uncultured Dehalococcoidales bacterium | reverse complement strand
GAGATAATGAGCGGTGACTGGAGTTCAGACGTGTGCTCTTCCGATCTGCAAACCGCAAATTGTCAGCACCGTACGGGGACCCAACCTGTCATTTAACCAGCCGGTAAGAATACTTGCGAACCCTGTGATTAGAGAAGAAACGGAAAAAGCACCGGAGACCAGGGCCCTGGACCACCCAAATTCATCGGTGATGGGTTTCATATATACGCCAAAGGAAGCCCGAGGGCCATACATGGCTATCTGGATAATAAAAAATACAAGGACAATAACATAACCATAGAAAAAGGCTTTACGCATAACAGTAATGTTAAGTATAGCCCGCCACAGCTCAAAAATACAACCTGAAAACAGGTTCACCGAAATATCGATTTCACAATCCATTAACAGCCGGGAGGCATACCACGGATATCCATCCATTTTGTGTTCATGACGGCAGAGTCGGAGAATGTTCTTCTAATATAATAACTCTCCGGATTCCGGAGAAAGCGAGACTGGATTTAAGAGAACGCTAAACCACATCAGGGCGAGATTTTTATTGTTATACTATATGTATGGAATATTGATACCATATCCTAATCATATCCAGGAGGTTTAAAATGGCAGAAATAGAAAGTATCGTCAGGACAACTATGGGGGAAATCGAAAAAATGCTGAACACAAAAACCGTGGTCGGCGATCCCATCATGGTTGACGGAAAGACGCTCATTCCACTTATATCGGTTGGATTCGGTTTCGGCGCCGGGGCCGGTTCCGGCAAGACCATGACGAAAGAATCGCAGGAAGGTACCGGGGGCGGTACGGGTGGTGGAGGTGGCATCCGACCGGTGGCTGTAATAATCAGTGATGAAAGCGGGGTTAGAATAGAGTCTATCAAGGGTAGTATGGCAGCAGCCATGGAAAAAGCGGTAGAGGCAGGTATGCAGATGGTTTCACGGCGAATGGGAGGCCGTACCTCCTCCGGAGAACAACCCCGGGAAAACGAAACTTATGAAGGCGGCGGGGGATAATTGTGGATTATAGTCGCCGCTGTTATCGGTGGGCTGATTCTCCTGATTGTCCTGATAACAGCTATACCCCTGGATCTGGCGTGGCGGCTGGAAATCTACGGCAAACCCAGGCTTAGCCTGAGATGGTCATGGCTGTTCGGACTGTTGAGCCGGGAGATAAAAGCGCGTAAGCGTGCTCCTGGGAAGCCCAGGCCCAAGACGACGGCAAAACGCCGGTTTCACCCGAAAAAGATCGCTGAAGGAATCCGCACTGCCTTAGACTATCTGGGTATCAAGGGCCTGATGAGACAGATTATCAAGTTGACCAGGAGCATTCTACACAGCCTTAATATCAGGGAAATGCAAGCCGAATTCATCGTTGGCCTGGAGAATCCCGCGGATACATTTTACATATTCGCATTGGCGGAGCCGGTCAACCGGCTTCTGGACAACTTCCAGCCTTATCCCGTTAATATCATACCTTCTTTTATTGGGCCGGTCTTCGAAGGGTATTCCACCGGGAAAGTCAGAGTATATCCTATCATGCTGGCTCCACCTGTGGTCCGGTTTATCTTCTCTTTGCCTGTACTAAAGGTGTTTGCGAGGGTGATTTCAACCAGATGGAGAAGAAAAAAGTAAACGTCGAAGAACCTGTCAAAGTCTCCGGACTGACCATGATACCGATCACCCGGACGCTGGTCTGCGGCTGGCAGGATCACCGCCGTCTTTCCTTCCTCGGATTGAAGAGACCTCTTTATGTTCTGGTCCTGCGCCCGGCAACAGCGGTAAAAGCGTTCGACAGCGAAGGTAAGGAAGTACCCCTGGAACTGATACTATCACGTTATCCGGAGATAAAAGAACGCATCCAGGTTGAATGATTTAATCAGGCCGTTTTTTCCCTGTTGAAGTCTATAAAGCGATAGCCCAGGCCCCGTTCGCTGAGGATATAGCGAGGATTCCGGGGGTCTTTCTCAATCTTCTGCCTTAGGTAAGTGATATATAACCTCACATACTGGTCTTCATCGCGGTATTCAGGGCCCCACACCCGGGACAACAGGGTCTCATGGGTCAGCAGCTTCCCCGGGTTTGTCACCAACTGGTAAAGCAGTCGGTACTCGGTAGCTCTAAGCTTGATCTCCCGACCCCGCACGAAGACCTTCCTCTGATCGAAATCGATTTTAAGTTCATCGTCTACCACTATCTCAGATCTGCGCTGAGAGTTCTCCGGCTCAACCCGCCGCAATACCGCCCTTACCCGCGACACTAATTCGCGGGGACTGAAAGGTTTGGTTATGTAATCATCCGCCCCCAGGTCCAGGCCCCGCACCCGGTCCTCCTCCTCCCCTTTGACGCTCAGAAAGATGACCGGCACCGGGGACAAATCGCGGATCCTTTTCAGGGTTTCGTAACCGTCCATATCCGGCATCATAATATCCAGGATAACAATATCCGGCATCCCTTTGGTGACCTTCTCCAGGGCTTCGTAACCGTCCGCAGCGCTGATAACGTCAAACCCCTCCAGCTTGAGATTCATACTGACAAGCTGGACTACGCGGGGCTCGTCATCCACAACCAGGACCTTATTTTTTTCTGGCATACTCTTCCTCCACAGGCAGGGTAAAGGAAAACTCGGCTCCGCGGCCGGCGCGGCTGGAAACCTCCAGCTTACCGCCGTGCGCTTCAATAATGGACTTGCAAATATAGAGGCCCAGCCCGGTTCCCTGGATCTTGAGGGATTGTCCTTTCTTTCCACGGTAGAACTTCTGGAACAGATTCTCAATATCACCGGCGGAAATACCGATGCCCTCATCATCGACCGTTACCCTGATCCCGCCGGTTATTTTCTCCCCAAAAATCAGCACCTTTCCGCCGCGCGGAGAGTATTTGACGGCATTCTCAACTAGGTTGGTCAGGACCTGCTCCATCATTTGCGGTTCAACTATTACCGTGGGGAAATCTGCCGGAAAATCAATTTTAAACTCATGGAGTCTGGAGTGGTTGCTTATGCGGCGGACCACTTTCCTGGCCAGATCCGGAAGCTGGACCGGCTCCTTTTCCAGCTTTAAAGCCCCTGTGCTCAGGCGCGAGGCCAGGAGCAGCTTGCTCATCACCTGACTCAACCTGTCGCTTTCTTCCTCAACGGCCTGGAGCCCCTGCCGGACAGTTTCCGCATCCCATTTCCCATCCTTACGGCTCAAGGTGCTGGTATATCCTTTAATAATAGTCAACGGCGTCTGGAGTTCATGCCCAAGCATAGAGAGAATAGCTTCGCGAAAATCTTCCATCTCTTTCACTTTGGACATATCCCGGACATTAATCACAGCATTAAGCGGCTTGCCCTCAGCGGTCCGGACAATAGAATATACCATCAATACGTGGACTTCCCGGCCGTCCTTGGTCCGAATAATTCCATCCTGCTCGAAAATCGGCTTATCGCTCGCGGATATGACCTGCATCGGACACCGCACAGCGCACAGGTTCTTTCTTTCCGGGTCCGAAAAACAAAGCAAGCGGGAACACTTCCTGCCCAGGACCTCATCTCTTAGATAGCCGGTCAGCTTTTCCATGGAAGAGTTAAATCCCAGGATGCGGCATCGTGCATCAATACTCAGGATGCCATCGGCGCTGTTCTCCAGGATGAACTCGATCCTTTTCTTCTCCTCCTCCAGGTGATAAGCCAGCCTGGCATTCTGGAGAGCAATGGCCGCCTGCTCGGCAAAAGCAGCCAGTACCGGCTGGTCGATCCCGGAAAACGCCCTGGAATCCAGTGCCCGCAGCACGTAGATAAGTCCGATTGATTTCCCGCCGATATTAAGAGGCAAGGCGATAATCGGGTTTTGTTTCACACCGTCACATGAAGCCGGCAGCTCCAGGTCCGGACGGAGGTCCGATAGAAGATCATAGCTGTTGCGGCTCCCCGCCAGATCAGGGGCAACTTCTACCAGAATGGGATCAAGATGCGCCAGGGCCTCTGCGTTCAGCCCGTAAGAAGCGGCGGAAAGATAGCGGCGTTCCGCTTCATCCCAAACTGCCACTACCCCGGCGCAACCGCTCAATGCTGTTACAGCACTCTTCAATATTAACTTGAGCGTGGCTTCTATATCTACCTTTTCTAAAGATGCCCCAGGTATCTGGACCATTCTCTTACAGATCCCTCCTTACTGTCATCTCAAGATCTGTGCCGCCCGAAGCTAACTAAAATTAATCATATTTTCTAACGTTATTCTAACATTATATGGTTTATATTATTATTAGCAGTCGAGAGGTTAGACTGCTAATAAGCCTGGAGTACCTTAAGAATTGATTCTGGTCAAAATTTAGCATAAGGAGGGGCAAGATGCAACGAGGGGGATTTGTACAGAAGACCAAATGCCCTAAATGCGGTGGAAATGTTTATCTGGACTCAGACCATTACGGCTGGTTTGAACAGTGCCTGCAGTGCGGATTTACCCGGAATATGAAGAAAGTCGACCCGGTTAAAGCTGAAGATAGTGATAAATATCTCGCTTACCCAAATGGACATATAGTTCAATTAAGATAAACAATGAGAGGAGGTATAAAGAAGATGACAATACAACGCTGGGAACCCTTTAAAGAGATGATGACTCTCAGGAAGGCCATGGACAGGCTATTTGAAGACAGTTTTGTACGCCCTTCGGTATACCTTCAGGAGACTGATGGGACGCTGCCGCTGGATGTCTATCAAACTGCGAATGAAGTGGTGGTGAAAGCCTCTCTGCCCGGGTATAAGCCGGAGGAAGTGGAGATTTCCATCACCGGGGATATCCTGACCATCAAAGGCGAGCACAAAGAGGAGCAAAAGGTCAAAGAGGAGAACTACTGGCTGAGGGAGCGCCGCTATGGGTCGTTCAGCCGTTCGATCACCCTTCCGCTGGAGGTAATCGCCGATAAGGCCGAGGCTTCCTTCGATAACGGAGTCTTGACACTGACTCTACCCAAGGCTGAAGAGATCAAAACAAAGCAAATCAAGATCAAGCCTCAGGCTGTCATTGAAACAAAGAAAGGATAAAGTCATTTGCCAATGCCGGGACCTGCCGGCCGGCAGGTCCCGGCAATACAGTGTTTATTTCTTATAAATGTTGCAGAGCAGACCCGAAAAAGATAAACTTTACAATGGGTTGGCTCTGCAACCTTATAGTCAATTGATACTTTTAGCCCGATTATTATTTAGGAGGATTCAATGCCGTTATACGACTATCAGTGTGGAAAATGTTCCCACAAGTTTGAAATGAGGAAGAGTTTTGAAGAGGGTGCCAGCGCCTGTTGCCCGCAGTGCAACAGTACTGCGCAAAGGGTATTTGCGCCGGTTCCTATCGTGTTTAAAGGCTCAGGTTTCTATGTTACCGATTACCGGAAAGAAAAGCCGCCAGTGGAAACCCCATCCGGGTCGGCGTGCAATTCCGAATGCAAGACTGATAAATCCGGAGGCTGTGATACCTCAGCCTGTAATTCTTGTAAAAACTAAATATTATAATTAAGGAGAGGAGATCCGGATCTCTATGGAAAAACTATCGCCCTTGGGGAATAATGTTATTGTAAAACCGCTATCTGTGGAAGAGGTCACCAGAGGAGGCATTATCATCCCTGATACCGCCAAAGAAAAACCTCAGGAAGGGGAGATAGTCGCCGCCGGTCCTGGTAAGTCCGGCAAAGCGGGTAACCTGCTGCCTATGGAAGTCAAAGTCGGTGATAGAGTGATTTTCGCCAAATATACCGGCTCTGAAATAAAAATAAACGGTGAAAAATATTTAATTATGCCTGAAAGCGACATCCTGGCTGTGTGGACCAGCTCCGCCGCAAGCAAGGCAGAGGGGAATAAGTAATGGCAAAAGAACTGTCTTTTAGCGAAGAAGCACGGCAGCGTTACAAAAAAGGGGTGGACACCCTGGCTGACACGGTCAAAGTCACCCTGGGCCCACGAGGAAGGAATGTAGCTCTGGGATCGAAATGGGGAGCGCCCAATACTACTCATGACGGGGCCTCCGTAGCTAAGGAAATTGAAACCCCCGATAAATTCTCTAACATGGGAGCCTCTATCGTGAAGGAGGCTGCCAAGAAGACCGCAGATGAAGTAGGAGACGGCACTACAACCTCGATTGTCCTGGCCCAGGCCATGATTCGTGAAGGCTTCAAAAATATCTCAGCCGGTGCAGAGGCTCTGGCTTTGAAGCGCGGCATTGACAGGGCCGTTGCTGCAATCATCGACGAATTGAAAAAGGCGGCCAAACCGGTCAATACCAAAGAAGACCTGATCAAGGTAGCTTCTGTGATTTCCGCCGATCCTGAGATAGGCGAAACTATCGGTAATATCATGGACAGGGTCGGTAAGGACGGCGTCATCACAGTCGAAGAAGGCAAAAGCACTACCCTGGAAGTCGAATATACCGAAGGAATGAAGTTCGACCGGGGTTATATCAGCCCCTATTTTGTCACCGATACGGAAAAAATGGTGGCTGCCGTCGAAGATCCTTATATTCTGGTTACGGATAAAAAGCTGTCATCGATACAGGACATACTGCCGGCCCTGGAAAAAGTATCTCAGGTAAGCAAGAATATTGTTATTATTGCCGATGATGTGGAAAAGGAAGCCCTGGCAGCCCTGGTCGTAAATAAGCTCAAGGGCGTCTTGAATTGTCTGGCTATCAAATCCCCCGCTTTCGGCGACCGCAAGAAGGCCATGGCAGAGGATATTGCCATTCTGACCGGCGCCCAGGTGATTTCTGAAGAGAAAGGCCGCAGGCTGGACTCCGTTACATTGGAAGACTTCGGCCGGGCTCGCCGGGTAGAATCGGACAAGGACAATACTACCATAATCGAAGGCAAAGGGTCACCGGACCTGCTTCAGGCCAGGATCAAAGTGATCAAGGCGGAGATCGAACGAGTTAAAGAAGGTTATGATAAAGAGAAACTTCAGGAAAGACTGGCTAAGCTGTCCGGTGGAGTAGGCATAATCCAGGTCGGCGCCCCGACCGAGGCCGAGCTAAAAGATAAGCAGAGCCGCGTTCAGGGCGCCATGGCGGCAACCCGGGCTGCGGCTGAAGAAGGTATTCTGCCCGGCGGTGGAATCGCACTCATCAGCGCATCTGAAGTCATTGATAAGCTCGGCCTTCAGGGTGACGAATTGACCGGAGCCAATTGTGTCAGGAAAGCCCTGGAGGAACCCCTCCGGCAATTGGCCAGAAACGCCGGTTTTGATGGCTCGGTAATCCTGGGAAGAATCAAGGAAATGAAGCCGGGTACTGGCTTTGACGTGGTCAGGGAAGAATACGTCAATATGGAAGAAAGCGGGATTGTCGACCCCGTTAAAGTCACCCGGATTGCTCTGCAAAACGCAGCCAGCGTAGCCGGAATCTCCCTGATTACAGAGGCCCTGGTCACCGACAAACCGGAGGAAACTCCTGCAGCTCCGCAGATGCCCTCCATGCCGGGAATGATGTAGAAAAAAGAGAATACCAGGCCGGCAGATCAATCGATTTGCCGGCCTGATTTTATTTGTAACACCACTTTGCAGAAAAGGGCCTGATTTTTCCCATTCGCCTTTTAGCGTGCTTTACATGTCCCGGAATGATTCAATTTGTTGATATCACCGGTTAGTTTTCTAAGACTGCTGCTGAGCCTGAATCAAATTAGTGCCGTTGCTATAGCAGACATAACATGTTAAACTTTAGGCGTGTTATGCAGGAAACGCATTATTCAACGAAATGCAAATTCCATAAATCCAGTGTATGGAAAGTAGTATGAAACGGCGGGTTCAGAAGCTAACAGAAGCCAGGTTGATATCTGCGATCGAAAATGTCACCGGGATTCTGACTACCGGCACAGATTTAGAAACCGCACTACAGCAAACATTAGACTATATAGTTAGCAAAATCCAGGCTGCTGATATTTCAATTATTTGGGGATTTGACCCTCCAGCCGAACAATTGGTCCCCCGGAATGCTTCTGGTATTGATACCGGAACTATAGCTGAGCTTCAAACAAAACCCGGTACAGGGATAGTCGGCAGAGATTTTCTGACCGGAAAAAGAGAGTTATACCCATCAGACAAAGACTTACAGAGTGAAGAAGCGAACATTCCCAAAATTCCTGAATCGAAACACTTGGGACTGCTGTATTCCGGCTCTACTGTCTGCTTGCCCCTGAATACAGATACCAATAAATATGGCGTGTTAGCCTTCCTGAATCCCGGTAATAAGACCGGATTTCGCCTGAATAGCATCTCATTTTTCCAGACCATCGCTAATTGTCTCACTATGGCAATGGAAAGAGCTGAATTTATTAAAGGGCTGAAAGCGAAAGAGTTGTCAGGAATGGACGACCGCTACAGGGCCGGGCTCATTCCTACTTTAGTCCATGAGATGCGCACTCCCTTAACTTCAATCAAGGGTTATGCCACAGCCTTGCAGATGGAAGATCTAAATTTTTCAACTGAGACACAGCGGGAGTTTTTAGAATTTATTGACAAGGAATGCGACACCCTCGAAGGACTGATTTCCGATTACCTGGAGTCGTCCGCCATCGATGCTGGTAAGATGGAGATAAATCTTCAGCCTGTCAGATTAACTCATCTGGCTGCCAAGGCCGCTGAGGACATAGGACGGCGCTTTCCCAGACATTCGCTGGTTGTTGATATCGCTCCCGAGTTTCCCTTAATATATGCTGACCCTGAACGTATTTTTCAGGTACTTCGCCAGTTACTGGACAATGCCGC
>CAZELW010000049.1:0-8895 GCA_964513135.1 uncultured Dehalococcoidales bacterium | reverse complement strand
ATAATGAGCGGTGACTGGAGTTCAGACGTGTGCTCTTCCGATCTGTCCGGTCTGCTACTACGGATGCCTGACCGCGCGGCCGCCTGGTGTTACCGATGCAAAAAATCCCGAAGATCCGCAGTCCATGGATGAGATCATGAGCCTTCTGGGAGCAGACATTAAAAACTGGTCCTTCAAGACCGACTGCTGCGGCGGTAATTTGATGCTCACACATCCCGACCTGGCGAAGCGTCTGGTGAAAAAGTTGTTCGACATGGCGCTCGAAGCCGGCGCTGATTCAATCGTGGTCGGCTGCCCGATGTGCCATTCTAACCTGGATACCCGTCAAACGGAGATCCAGCAGGATAGCGGACTCCCGTACCATTTACCCGTTTATTATTTTACCGAACTGATGGGGCTGTCGTTTGGCGACCCGAATGTGGAGAAATGGCTGGATAAGCACTTAACAGAAGCAAAAGACCTGCTTAAGCAGAAGGGCTTGCTTTAAGAGGAATTGTCATGAGTGAACAGGTAAAAAAGAAGATCGGCGCAGTGATGGTAGTGGGGGGCGGCATCACCGGAATGCAGTCAGCCCTGGATTTAGCCAATTCCGGTTTTAAGGTCTACCTGGTAGAGAAGACTACCTCCATTGGGGGGAGGATGGCGCAGCTTGACAAAACTTTTCCTACTAATGACTGCTCTATGTGCATGATATCCCCCAGATTGATCGAGGTCGCCAAGCACCGCAATATAGAGATCATTACCAATGCCGAATTGAAGTCCCTGGAGGGCGAAGCGGGCAATTTTAAAGCCCGGATATTTAAGAAGCCGCGCTATATTGATATAGCCAAATGCAGTGGGTGCGGCGACTGCGTGCAGGCCTGTCCGGTTGATCTGAAGAATGAATTCGAGCAGGGGCTCAACGAGCGCAAAGCCACTTACAAGAGATATCCCCAGGCCATTCCGGGCTCGTTTGCTATCACCAAAGAAGCCCGACCTCCCTGCAAACTAACCTGTCCCGCCGGTTGCAACGGGCAGGGCTATATCGCCCTTTGTTCCAAAGGAAAATATCTGGAGGCCTTCAATCATATTAAGCAATGGATACCTTTGCCGGCTTCAGTCGGCCGGATTTGCCATCATCCCTGCGAGCAGCAGTGTAACCGGGGTGAGATAGACGACCCGCTGGGTATTGCGCCGCTGAAGGCTTTCATCGCCGATACGGTCCGGCAAAAGAGGCGTGAAGGCCTCCTGCCTCCTGAAGAGGAGCCGCAGATTGACCCCGGCAAACCCAGGGTGGCGGTAGTAGGCTCAGGGCCTTCCGGCCTGACCTGTGCCTACGATCTGGCCAAACACGGTTACCCGGTCACTGTTTTTGAATCCACCTCCCAGCCCGGCGGGCAACTCCAGTGGGCCATTCCCAAATACCGTTTGCCTAAGGATGTGCTGGCTGCCGATATCCGGGAAATCATCGGTGCGGGAATAGACCTTAAGCTCAATACCCCCATAAAAGATAATAATGGCCTTGCATGGCTGAAAGCCCAGGGTTTTAAATCGATCTATCTGGCAATTGGCGCACAGAAAAGCCGCAGCCTGGATATTCCCGGGATTGACCTGCCGGGAGTGATGCTGGCCCTGGACTTTTTGAGAGAAGTCAACTCTGGCAAGGATATCTCGCCGGGGAAGAAAGTGGTAGTGGTCGGCGGGGGCAATGTCGCCATGGATGCGGCCAGGACCGCTCGCAGGCTGGGGGCAGCCGAAGTCGAAGCTGTCTGTCTGGAATCCCGGCCTGAAATGCCTGCCCATACCTGGGAAATAGAAGAGGCTGAGGAAGAAGGTATTCACGTCCATAATTCCTGGGGACCAAAAGAGATTATCGGCCGGGATGGCCGGGTGACGGCGATAGAATTTATGAAATGCACCTCCGTCTTTGATCAGGACCACAAATTTAATCCCGTCTACAATCCCGAAATAACCACCAGAATTGATTGTGACGCTGTTATTATAGCTATCGGTCAGGCTACCGATCTGGCAATACTGCCGCCGGAGATCGGGGTCAAGACCACCCGGGGCGGACTGATAATTGTCGATCCGGTAACCCTGGCTACTGACGAGGAAGGTATATTCGCTGGCGGCGACACTGTCAGCGGGCCTAAATCAGCAGTAGAAGCGATCGCCCAGGGCCACGAAGCGGCCATCTCGATTGAGCGATATCTCAATGGGCTGGATATGAAAAAAGACCGGGTGAAACCCAAAGAAGAGCCCGCACCTGTCCCGGAAGGGAAACACGCCCGTCAGCGGCGGGTGCCGCAGGAAAAAATATCTCTGGAGAAACGGTTGTCCGGTTTTGATGAAGTCGCTATAGCTTATACGGAAGAACAGGCCCAGAGAGAAGCAGACCGCTGTTTGAATTGCGGGATGTGCAGTGAGTGTCTCCAATGCGTGGCAGTCTGCCAGGCTAAAGCTATCGACCATACCCAGAAAGCTGAAGAGTTAGAAATTGCGGTCGGCTCAGTGGTACTGGCGCCCGGATTCGACCCCTTTGATGCCAGAATCAAGGAGGAGTATGGCTACGGCCGCATGCCTAACGTGGTGACCAGCCTGGAGTTCGAGCGAATTCTTTCCGCCTCCGGGCCCTATCAGGGACAGGTAAGGCGGCCTTCAGACGGACGGCATCCGGTAAAAATAGCCTGGATTCAATGTGTCGGTTCCCGCGACAAGAGCTGCGGACGGGACTACTGCTCCTCCGTATGTTGCATGTACGCCACCAAGGAAGCCATTATCGCCAGAGAACATGAGAGCACCATCCAGCCGACCATTTTCTATAATGACATCCGGGCCTTCGGCAAAGGGTTCGAAAGATATTACGAGTCAGCTAAAGATAAATTTGGCATACGTTATGTAAACAGCATCCCTTCTATGGTAAAGGAGCTTCAGAAGAGCCGCAACCTGCTCCTGGACTACACCGACAATGAAGGTAACAAGGTCCAGGAGGAGTTCGATATGGTTGTGCTCTCCGTCGGGTTGGTCCCGGCTGAAGGTACCGCTGATCTGGCCCGGACGGTCGGTATACAACTCGACCGGTTCGGCTTCTGCGCGGCGGATGAGATGCAGCCTAACCTGACATCTCGTCCCGGAGTCTATGTCGCCGGGGCTTTCACCGCCCCCATTGACATCCCGGAATCGGTCATGAGCGCCAGCGGAGCGGCCTGTCTTGCTGGAGAGATGATACACGAAGAGCGCGGCTCCCTGGTCACTGAAAAAGTCTATCCGCCCGAGATTGAAATAGATGGAGAGGAACCACGGGTGGGGGTGTTTATCTGCCGCTGCGGCAGCAATATCGCCAGAGTAGTGGATGTTCCGGCAGTGGTTGAATACGCCCGGACCATTCCTCACGTGGTACATGCCGAAGAGAACCTCTATACCTGCTCCACCGACACCCAGGAAAAAGTCATCAAGGCCATTCGGGAGAAAAACCTGAACCGGGTAGTCGTTGCTTCATGCAGCCCGCGCACCCATGAACCTTTGTTCCAGGATACCATCCGTGAAGGTGGCCTCAATAAATACTTGTTTGAGATGGCCAATATCCGCGATCAATGCTCTTGGGTCCATGCTACCCATATGCCGCAGTCTACTTCCAAGGCCAAAGACCTGGTGCGCATGGCGGTCGCCCGCTCTGTTACCCTGCTGCCTCTGCGCCAGCAGAAGGCAGAGATTACCCGCCGGGCGCTTATCATCGGTGGAGGGCTGGCTGGCCTGACGGCAGCCCGGGCTGTCGCTGCTCAGGGATTCGAGGCCGTTCTGGTCGAAAGAGAAAAGGAACTGGGCGGCAATTTGAGAAGGCTTTATTTTACCGGAGGGCACGAAGACCCCCAGGCGCTGCTGGCTGATCTGGTTAAGCAGGTAGAGTCTGATCCGCGAATCAAGATTTATAAAAGCGCTACCGTACAAAAAATGTCAGGATTTCTGGGGAACTATGTTACCGAGGTTGCCGCAGAAGACGGGAAATGTGAGACCATTAAACACGGCGTGGTGATTATCGCCACCGGGGGAGTAGAATACCAGCCGGTCGAGTATCTGTATGGTCAATCCCCACAGATCGTCAGCCAGCTTGAGATGGAAGAGAAACTGGCGTCCGGCGATCCGTCCATAAAAGGATTGCGGTCGCTGACTATGATCCAATGCGTGGGGTCCCGCGAACCGGAGCACCTGTATTGCTCCCGGGTCTGCTGTACCCAGGCGATCAATAATGCGATCAGGTTGAAAGAGGCGAATCCGGACATTGATATTTCAATACTTTACCGCGATATCCGCAGCTATGGTCTTCATGAGTTGCAGTACCGCCGGGCGCGCGAAATGGGCGTTACATTCATCCATTTTGACTCTGCAAAAAAACCGGTGGTCTCACTGGAAAATGGCAACCTTCAGGTGAAAGTGATAGATAAAGCCCTTGGCCGGGAAATCACCCTGAAACCGGACATGCTGGTCCTGAGTGCCGCTATCCGGCCGCAGCCGGACGCCGAGGAGTTCGCCAGCAAACTGAAACTGCCGTTGACTCAGGAAAAATTCATCATGGAAGCCCATATGAAGCTGAGACCGCTGGACCTGGTGAACGAAGGTATGTATCTCTGCGGGCTGGCCCACTCTCCCAAGACCATGTCGGAGTCCATCATCCAGGCCAGAGGGGCGGTCTCGCGGGCTTTGACCGTGCTTTCCCAGCCCTATTTGATGGTGGGAGGGATAGTTTCGGTAGTCGATCCGGAAAAATGCGCCGCCTGCCTTACCTGTGTCCGCTCCTGTCCCTATGATGTGCCGCACATCAACGAGGAAGGCAAGGCTTATATCGAACCTGCCGGTTGTCAGGGATGCGGTATCTGTGCCAGCGTTTGCCCGCGCAAGGCGATTGTTTTGCAAAATTATTCCGATGAACAGATCATGGCCAAGACCCATGCCCTGGCGGAAGCCGTTTCGGAGAAGAAATAACTATGGAAAATGATGTTTTCGAGCCCAAAGTAGTTGCTTTCTGCTGCCATTACTGCGCTTATTCGGCCGCCGACCTGGCGGGCTCCATGCGCCTCGAATATTCACCGAATGTACGCATCGTGCGCATCATGTGCACCGGCAAGGTAGATACTTTGCACCTGCTAAAAGCTATCGAAGACGGTGCCGATGCGGTTTATGTCGCCGGGTGCGAAGAAGGAAGCTGCCATTTCCAGGAAGGCAACCTGAGGGCCAAAATGAAAGTAGCCCAGGCTAAAAAGCTTTTGCAAGAAGTGGGAATAGAGCCTGAGCGAGTGGAAATGTACAATATCAGCGCCTCCAACTCCGTTCTTTTTGCCAGAGCGGCTGATGAAATGACCGAGAGGGCGCGGAAACTGGGGCCCAATCCCCTTAAGAAAAACAGAGGTGAAGTTAAATGATAGTTGGCGAAAGAAAGACTTTCGAGCAGATCTGGGACAGCGTCAAAGGCTTCAAGAGCCTGCTGGTCCTCGGCTGCGGCACCTGCGTCGCCGTTTGCCAGTCCGGTGGGGAAAAAGAGGTCGGTCTGCTGGCCAGCGAACTTCGGATGAAAAGCCGGTTGGATGGACTGGAGATGAAGATCGGTGAAGCCACCATCGAGCGCCAGTGCGACCGGGAGTTTTTCGATTCTATCAAGGACAAGGCAAAAGAATATGATGCCATCCTTTCCATGGCCTGCGGGGCCGGCGTACAGTTTACTTCCGAAGTGCTGGAACCCATCCGGGTCTACCCCGCCCTGAATACCCGCTTCATAGGGGTTACGGAGGCGGAGGGGAATTGGGCGGAACGCTGCCGAGCCTGCGGCAACTGTATCGTGGGTGATTACGGCGGCATCTGTCCCATGACTATTTGCGCCAAGGGACTGGTCAATGGTCCCTGTGGCGGCTCTAAGAACGGTAAATGCGAAGCCGGCCAGGAAAAGGACTGCGCCTGGGTGCTGATCTATAACCGATTGAAAAGACAGGACCGGCTGGACAACCTGCGGGCCCCGGCTGCTACCAAAGACTACAGCAAGCAGACCCATCCGGGACGCTACATCAACGAAGTCTATCTGAAACCGAAGATGGAGGACAAAAGTGCCCAATAGCAAGCTCAAACAGGCTTTTGAATCCGGTAAATTTGTCGTCACAGCCGAGGCCGGCCCACTGAAAGGGACGGATATTACAGAGTTGGAAGAGATCTCCAATCTGCTCAAATCAAAAGTTGACGCCCTTAATGTTACCGACCAGCAAAGCTCGGTAATGAGACTGGGCTCGCTGGCGGTCTGTCATTTGCTGAAGGGCTGGGGTATGGAACCCATTTTTCAACTGACCTGCCGGGACAGAAACCGCATCGCTTTACAATCCGACCTTTTAAGCGCTTCAGTCCTGGGAGTGGAGAACTGCGTGGCTTTGACGGGCGACCTGCCGTCCTCCGGAGACCATCCGCAGGCCAAACCGGTCTACGACCTGGACTCGGTCTCCCTGCTATCCGTGATTAGCGGACTGAACGCCGGTAAAGATATGATGGGAAACGAACTGAAAGGCAAGACCGATTTTTTTGCCGGAGCGGTCGTCAACCCCGGGGCGGATACAGAGGCTTCTTATGAGCTTCAGATTATGAAGATGGAAAAGAAGATTGCCGCTGGAGCCAGGTTCTTTCAAACTCAGGCTGTCTATGATCCGGAAGCCTTCAGCCGGTTCATGAAGCGGGTGGAGCAGTACAGGGTTCCGGTCCTGGCCGGCGTAATACCCCTGAAATCAGCCGGAATGGCCAAATTCATGAACAAGAGCGTCGCCGGTATCTGCGTGCCTCAGACTATGATCGACAGGATATCAAAAGCAGAAGACAAGACCCGCACCGGTATCGAGATGTGCGCCGAACTGATAAAGCAGTTGAAGGGGATGTGCCAGGGAGTCCACATTATGGCAATCGGCTGGGAGAAGAAAGTCCCGGAGATCATCGACGCGGCGGGGCTGTGAGTGAAATTAATGACTCAGGTTGCTGCTTAAGTTAGTTCTGATCTCAAATGAAGCAGCAATATCTGGCAGTGATCGGGTTTTCAGCCTGTAGACGATTGCCTTAAGTCGTCATGGTGGACTTTAACTGGCTGCCGCGGACGGCTCTGTCCCGCTGGCTGCGGGCTTTACCGGGGCTTTTTTCACCGTTGCGTCGGTTATGATACCTCTTGACCTGATCGTCCATGTTATCGTTGATAATATCCCTGAGACTGCCTCTCGCAGAGCAATAGTCCATGACAGCCTGAGAGTCTTTGGTATGGATATGCACCCTGATCAGGTTTTCATCGCCGACAACCAGTACCGATTCACCCATGGTTGTTAATTTTTCCCGAACTTCCTCGATCGGCAGGTTATTTCCCTCCATCAGGAATTGAAGGTCATATCCGTAAACGGTCTCTGCTGACCCATTGGCCTTGCCATTCTTTCTCCGGACAGCTTTACATCCCTCAATGGGGTTCATATTGCGGGTAACGAAGTCCCTCATGCCCATGAAGAAATAAAAGAGTCCTTTGCCTCCGGCGTCCACTACACCGGCATCTTTTAAGGCCGGCAGCATTTCCGGAGTCCTGGTAACAGTATCATTGGCTTGCGACGTAATGGCGGTCATGGTCTGCCTGAGATCAGCGCCTTCCCGTGCCTGCTGCATTGCTTTTTCAGCGGCTTCCCGGATAACTGTCAGGATGGTCCCCTCAACCGGCTCTGTCAGCGCTTTATAGGCAGTATCCGAAGCATTGCGCAGGGCTTCAGCAAAGTCGGTGGCGGAAAATTTTTCTTTGGATGCCAGACCCCTTGATAGACCGCGCATAATCTGGGAGAAAATAACGCCCGAATTGCCGCGTGCCCCCAGAAGAGCGCCCATGGCGGCTTTCGATGAAACCTCCGCCGCAGAAAAAGATTCCAGGTCTTTCACCGCTTCATTTGCCGATTGAAGCGTCAAATACATATTGATGCCGGTATCACCATCCGGGACCGGAAACACATTCAGAGCATTGATTTCTTCGATGCGTTTTTCTAGAGCTATCTCGGCCGATTTAAAGGCCTGTTTCAGGGTTTGACCGTCATATAACATTTCTTCCACAGCCTTTTCCTCCGGGAATCCTTCTCTATTCCGTTCCGGCATTTGTTGCTTCTTCAATGGCAAATGCCGGAGATGCTCACAGTACTTATTATATGCTTACAGTACTTATTATATATTTAAAGTACCTAGAGTTTCTAGGTATTACAGAACAAAACTATATCACCAATTAGAAAAACTGTCAATCGTTGGCTTTAGCTGCTTGCAACAAGATAGCTGAGGCAAAAAATATTCAAAATCCACCTATCGAAGTAGCTATTTTTGCGGTGAAATCACTACTTCATCTCCGTCCCAGGCAAACTGAGAATTCAGGTGCTCGCTTTGAGAAATATCCATCACGTAGCTGTAGATATCCTGCCCCAGATGTTCATTTCTGGTCTTGATTTCAGGTTCAAAGTGCTCGTTGACATAGCAGGGCAGGTAAGATACCCGTTTGATCTTGCCGTCTTCAATAACGGCCCTGACGATCATGCTGTATTTTCGCTTGTCCAGGTAAGCGGTCCCGTGGACCTCATCCATTTCCTTGATATGAGCGTGGTCTCGCATATGAGCGCCTAGCTCCAGGGCGAATTCTCCCGTGGAATAGAATATGGCCTTGCCTTTGTACATCTCCACACCTTTCAGGATATGCGCGTGAGTACCCAGAATAAGGTCCGCTCCGATATCGATGGCCGTATGGCCGATATCAATGCAATAATCCGGTATTACGCGGGGAACAAGGTGTAATCCCCAGTGCATGCAGAGGACCACAACGTCCACCTGAGCTTTTAGTTTCTTGAGATCGGAAGAGCGTCGTGTAGGGAAAGAGTGTAGGATAGGGTGTTG
>CAZELW010000048.1:0-9158 GCA_964513135.1 uncultured Dehalococcoidales bacterium | reverse complement strand
GAGATAATGAGCGGTGACTGGAGTTCAGACGTGTGCTCTTCCGATCTAACCCGCTTGCGCATACCATAAGGTAAAGTGCCGACGATTTTCTTGCGGACAGGTTCGATCTCCAGGAAGTCGATGATGCCTTCAACGATCTTACGGTGCCTGATTTCTTCCGCATGGGCCGGCCCGAAATAAAGGGCGCTGCTGAGGAAATTCTGCTTCATCAGGACGTGCCTGGCAGCCATGATGTTGTCCAGGGTGCTCAGCCCGCTGTATAATTCGATGTTCTGGAAGGTACGGGCCAGTCCCATCCTGGCCGCCTTGTCCGGGCGGATACGCGTGATGCGCTGGTCCTTGAAATAGATCTCGCCTTTCTGCGGCTTGTAAAAGCCGTTGATGCAATTCAGGACACAGGTCTTGCCGGCCCCGTTGGGGCCGATGATAGCCAGAATTTCTCCCTCACGGATGTCGATATCAATGTCAGTCAGAGCCTTGACCCCGCCAAAGGTAAGGGACAGGCTTTCGATCCGGATTTTTACTTTTCTCTCTTCCATGGTCCCGGTCGCCTTGAGAAAACCTGATGAGCCGGATTGTTCTGGTTTTGCCATATTATTCAGATTCTTCCGCCATTATCTTCTGTGTGTACTGTGTGGTGCGGGCACACGGCTCGCCTTCACATTTCAGTGGCCGCTTCAGCCGGGCAACCCTGCGAGCGATTATTCGACGGGTGACGGCATCAGGATGACTGTATTTTCTGCAGCCGGTGCAGGTGGTCGAACCGTTCCGGCGCACCATGATGGTGACCTCGTCGCCAACTGCATCACAAAAAATAGTCTTGGCTGTTAGTTGCCAGTCCGTCATAAATCACCAGGGCTCCTCGAAATATCAATATCATAGTACCATTGAGAGAATGGGAATTCAAACCGGAACATTAGAATATTTCTCGCACTCTGGGCAAGATGCAGTTGAGGGTAGACCTCGATGGCAAAGCGCCGTGGACAATTCTTTATGGGGAATTCTCGGCCAACTTCTCCACCATGGCGTTGAGGTCTTCCTGGCTCTTTATCTTCGCGGCGGAATCCAGAAAATCTTTGACATTAAGACTATTATCTCTCAACAGGCGGATCTGATCACCGACTGGGTCGACTGACGACGGATGATAGGCGTAAGAGCCGTGGAAGGCAAAATAAGCCTGATTAAGCTTGCGGATATAATAGCCCTGGGATACCAGAAACTGGCGCTGCTGTTCCATGTATTGCTCGGCTTCCTCGATTTGTCCCTGGGCCAGGTAGTAGTCCACCATCTGACGGGTCTCCCGCATGGCAGCGTTGAAATCAAATCCGGACCTGACAGGATCGCTCTCCTTTTCATCGTCCGCGGTCTTGTACCGTGAATAAAAGCGGTCATAGACCATAGCGCCGATCTCATGGGCAGCAATTCCCGCGACGGTCTCGTTGATAACAGGTATGGCGGTTGAAGGAGCAATTTGCAGCAGGTCAAGAATATAGCGAAAGCCCAGGGGCTTGAAAGCCAGGTACTGGTGCAGCCATTCCTCGACAGCCACATCAATGGTGAACCTCAGATCAGCGTTATTGATTACGACGCTGGGATAGGTAGCACCCAGTCCGCCGATCTGGACAACCAGAGCCGAGACATTTAGCTTGGCCAGTGAGGATTCGATCTGCTCCATCTCGGCGGTGACAATGCCCTGCCGCATGGCGGTATCATGAATGCGCTCGATACGGTCCCGGGGGGAGATGATAAGGACATACATCGGCTCTTCCAGCTTGAAGTTGACCGGCGGAAACATGAGCTTTAACCAGTTATCTCCGAAGGGGTTGTAGATGCCCTGTTCAGCCAGGGCCTCACTGATCTGTCGGGCGATGGTCTGTTCCACAATCGGTTTCAGTTTTTCGACCTGAGCTTCCACTTTTTCCAGTTCAGCCCGGTAGAGGGAAATATCCCCTTCGATTTTTTTGGCCGCCAGCATCTGCATGCTGGACTGTAAGCTGTAGCGCTGTGTCATATAGGAAAAATAGTGGACCACCGATTGAGAATTGTAAGGGACATCTGAACGGAAGCTGGCGACCCGGTTTTTGGCATGGTTATAGAGGGCGTTCATCTCCCAACTGGCAAAGTCAAAGCTGTAGGGCTGAACGATGGCTTTAAAGTCCTCGTCGAATCCGGATGAGGAATTGCGAGCAACCGACGCGCAACCACCGGCCAGGATAGCAAGAGAGAGAGTAGAGGCTAATAACACCCGCAGTACCTTGCTTATCGTTACCCCCCTTCCTCTTTAAGGCAATCTCAAGGCGCCATCATGTTGGCCTCACTGCTATTATACGACAAGCCTATAAGTAAGTCCAATTAAGCACGAAAGACAACTGTTTTGCGAAGCGCTCAAATTTCACCCGTTCAATCTGGCTTTGACACCTTCCACTATCCGGGAAAGGGTCGGCCCGGTCTTTTCATTGATGACAATATCTGCATACCTGTCATGGGGGGTATCGCTGAGAGTAATAATCACCAGTTTAGCCCCATTCTGCTGGGCTAATAGCGGCATCTGGGCAGCAGGATAGACCACCAGGGAAGACCCGGCGACAATGAAAACATCACAGGAGGAGGACTTTTCCTGGGCTTCATCGAGAGCATCCATTGGCAGCGACTGGCCGAAGGAGATCGTAGCCTGCTTAAGATACCCTCCGCACTGGCACTCGGGGGCTTTTTCTCCAGTCTCGTCCATCATTTTTTCAATCTCTTCCCGCGGCCATCTCTTTCCGCAGGACAGGCAGGACACCCAGCGGATAGTCCCGTGCAGCTCGATAACCTTGGCGTCCGGGACTCCGGCGGCCTGATGCAGACCGTCCACGTTCTGGGTAATGACGCTGTACAGCTTTCCCATTTTATAAAGATCGGCAATAGCATAATGGCCGATATTCGGTTTGGCGGTGGCCATAGTTGGCCATATTGCCCGGGAAAATCCCCAGTAGTGCTCCCGGCTGGCGCGGCTGGACATAAACTTATCGAAGGTGAGCTCATCAGGGTTCCACTGGTGCCACAGTCCGCCCGGGCTGCGGAAGTCCTGAATGCCGGACTCGGTACTGATTCCGGCTCCGGTAAATACTACTACTTTCTGGGAAGAAGCAATGATTTCCGCTACGCTTTCAGTAGTATCCAATACAATCCTCCCATGTTGAAATCTCAAAATGCATAGTCCGAGCGACAGGCAATCTCAAATCCAATCTCATTATAGCCTCTTCCGAACGGTAGGGCAAAACAGCCGATTTTATGTATAATCGTATGGGTGATATAATGAATTGGAGTATAAATCCATCAATTTAAATCAGGTGATTCAGCATGAAAGACTACTATCAGACGCTGGGCATTCCGGAGGATGCCAGCGATGAAGATATTCGGAAGGCTTTCCGCAAGCTCGCTTTTCAGTACCACCCGGATAAAAATATTGGAAATGAGAAAGCCGCCGAAAAAAAGTTTAAAGAAATTAATGAGGCCTTCGGTGTTTTAAGCGACAGGGTGAAACGCCAGCAGTACGATATGGCCCGGAAAGGGGTGTTTGCCGGCGGGCGGGAGTACGAATACCAGACTCAAGGTTTCCGGTATTCCCAGGACGATATTTTCCGGGATACCTTTACTAATCAGGCGATGATGGAAGAGATGGAACGCCTGTTCAGTCAAATGGGGTTGCGGTTCGATCCGGAGTTTTTGAACCGGGTCTTCTTTAACGCCAATAATGTGGTTTTCCGTGTCTATCGTTTCGGCGGCAGCCCGCGAGGATATTCATATACCCGGGGCTATTCATCCGACAATGTTAGAAGCTCACCGGCTGACCAGGACCAGGTGGCTCCGGCAGAGCCCCAAATGGGATTTCTGGAGAGAACTCTCTCCAATGCCGGCAAAAAGATTGGCAAGTTTGTCCTCAAGAAGGTATTCGGCATACAGCTTGATGCCCCTCCTATCGTTCTGGACCGGTTCCAGGATCTGGACATATCATCCGATGAATCCCGGAAGGGAGGGGAAAAAGCGGTCAGTATTAAAGACGGAAACAGGACCAAAAAGCTGATGGTAAAAATACCGGCCGGGATTCAGTCCGGGACGCAGATACGCCTCAGAGGTATGGGATATAGGGAAGGCAACAGGGCAGGAGACCTTTACCTGAAAGTAAGGGTAGCAGATTAGAGCCGAAAGTGGTAATATTATCTTCACAAGATTTACTATTGAATGAATTCAGGCTTCGTGTCTCGCCTGTTCCAGTGGGAAGCCGGATTCCGGACTCTCTATCATCCTGTGTACCTCGAAAGCTTCCTTGACTTCACCGCGGCGAAGTTAAGGTATGGTATTCGCAATAGCAGGAATGTCGGACAGGGTACTATCCATATAATTAATGCGTCTATCATCCCGGAGGACCACCCTCTCCTTAATACTCCGGGCGACAAAAGATCTCAATGTGACGAAGAGTAACTGGCGGAGAGAAAAGAAGGCTGAATACTGACTTTCGTTATTACGGAGAGAAGGATAAAAATCATGTCTCGAGTTGAATTCAATTGTTTACCGACTATGATCGGCAGCCTACCGCATACAGATCCCTCGAAAGCTTGCGATCTGGTCTGGCATTATCTGAAAGATATACCGGCCTGGCCGCAGCTTCCAAGACGTACATTTCTGGAGAATATGTATGTCCAATACAGTCAGGGTTTCCCGGGAGTGGATCTCCAGGATGGCAAGATACTGGTTGACCGGTCAAAGGACATCGATAAGCCGCTGGAACAGCTTTACCTGGCTTATCTGGAAAGCAATATCGATAAATATCCTATTACCGCGGATTACGCGGCCGGTTTGCATAAATTCCTGACATATACGGACCTCCCGGTGCGGGCGGTCAAAGGCCAACTGGTGGGCCCGGTGACCTGGGGCATGACGGTTACTGATAACGACGGCCGGGCCGTAGCTTATGATGACGTTCTGGCGGATGCTGTGGCGAAATTATTGAAGCTGAAAGCCGCCTGGATAGAGAGGGAACTGCGGAAGGTCTCCCCCAATACCATCATTTTTATAGATGAACCTTACATGTCCACTTTCGGGTCTTCTTTTCTCGCTTTGAGCCGGGAAACGATCACTTCCTTGCTGGAAGAGGTCCTGTCCGGTATCAGTGGATTGAAAGGAATTCACTGCTGCGGCAATACCGACTGGTCGCTCTTGCTGAAGACCAGTATCGATATCCTTAGTTTTGATGCCTACAACTATGCGGAGTCGCTGGCCCTTTATCCTGGAGAGTTAAAGCCATTTTTAGACCGTGGAGGATTGATTGCCTGGGGAATCGTGCCCAATAATGAAGATAATCTGGCCAAAGAGTCGGTCGGCAGTCTTCAGGACCGGTTGGGAGAGGCTATCGCCCCCTTTACCCGGAATGGAACGGGAATCTCCTTCCGGCAGATGATCAAGCAGAGTCTTTTGACTCCCTGCTGCGGATTGACTCCCGGGCTGACGGAGGACTCGGCTGCCTTGGCCCTGGAATTGCTGGTCAACCTTTCAGAGCGGATGCGCCTGAAATACAGATAAATCGTTGTTGTATAGATGCAAATAATATGTTATCTTTTAATCACCATCATGTGAAAGGTGAGGCGCTTTATGCAAATCCGCAAGACTTATAAGGAGATTAATCCCTTAATCCTGTACGACGAGATCAAGGAATTCGTTTTGAGACAGGGATTCACCCTGGACCAGAACAAACTGGAAACCTACTCCATGCCGACAGACTCGTCAACCTTTATTTACCGGGGGACCCTGACCTTCCAGTCTCAGGGGAAGGAAGCCCTGAGGGCGAACATCATCGGGGTTGATAAAGGCGAGACAAGGATAATGATAGAGTCCAACGATGATCTTTTTCCACCCGAGATGGAAGCAGCTTTAGAAGACGATCTAAACTTTATGCTCGGTACTTATGAGCAAAAATGAAAATAATCAACTCGGGGCCGCTATTCAGGATTAGCCATAAATGTCCACTTTGATGCTTTTGCCTTCTACTTTTACCTTGTAAACAGGTACGCTTTCATCTCCTGGGCCTTTTATCTGCTTGCCGGTTGTCACATCAAACTGGGCGCCGTGCCTGGGACAGGTTACTATAATCCCCTTAAGCTTCCCCTGTGACAGGTCTCCACTATAATGAGTGCATTTATCACTCAGGGCATAAAATTCCCCTTCAACATTTACAATCAATACAGGAACCCCCTGGACCGAAACGGATTTCATGGTCCCTTCGGGCACCTGGTCAATCTGAGCTACCTCAACCAGGCTCATTTAATTACCCCCTTAAAGGCCTTTACTTGCGCATCGGATTACATCGGATTATTTGGTAAGTTGGGATGTGCAATTCGGGCAGCGCACGGCTTTGATCGAAATATCTGTATAGCAGAACGGGCATTCTTTGGTGGTGGGAGCAGCAGGCTCAGCGGGCTGTTTGGGAGCAGAAAGTCTCATCAACGGACGAACAATAAAGAAAAAGACCACTGCGGCAACAATCAGGAAACTGATTATTGAGTTAATGAACAATCCATAGTTAATTGTAACCGCTCCAGCCTCTTTAGCCATTTCCACTGTGGCATAAGGCCCGACCGGCGTTCCCTGCTTGATAACTACCATTAAATCCGCGAAATCGACTTGACCGAGGGCGATGCCGATGGGCGGCATAATAACATTGTTGACCAGCGATGTTACAATAGCGCCGAAAGCCGCACCGATGATAATACCAATTGCCAGGTCTACCACATTGCCCCGTAAAATGAAGGCTTTAAAATCTTTTAGCATCTTTTCATACTCCTTACCATTGCCAGTAAATATAGCAGTTCCTGAGTGGATTTTCAACTTCATTCAGCTTAATATTAGCCGGTTTAAAAACCTGACTTCTTATAGTGTATCACTATGTACTGTTTGTTTTACTAATAACCCTGATATCTCCGCCAAAAACCAATGACAATAACCAATTGACAGGCGGCCTTAATATGGACCCATCCTCCCATTATCTAAAATTTAAAATAGGGTATTAACAGGTCTTCCATGGAATATAATCCGTTCTCTTTGGTAATCAGATTTTCAGCGGCAAACAAGGCGCCGTTGCCAAATGCCTCTCTTGTTATTGATTCATGGATTAAGCGTACTGTTTGATAGGGAAACCCAAAAAGAATTTCGTGGCGGCCGATAATTCCGCCGGCCCTGATGGACTTAATTGATTCTTCCTCTAAAGATAATGTTCTGGCAATTGCTTTGGCAGTACCGGAGACCTCATTTTTAGTCTTAAAGTGTTCCTCTATTATTTCAATATCAGTATAGGGGGCGATTGATTTAAGGATTTTAGCCGCCAGTATCATGAAATTTATACCAACAGTAATATTGGGAGACCAGAGCACTCTTGTATTGCAGGCTAATTTATTTAAAAATTTGATGGTTTTACTGGGATACGCTGATATTGCACTAACAATGGCGATATTCCTGTCAGCAGCCTCCTCTCCATAATAGAATACGGCTTCAGCAGAAGAGAAATCGATTATAACATCCACGGGATGTTCATTGAAAAGCCTTTGCGGTGTCCATTCATCCTTGGGGAAAATGTATCCGGTATCCTCTGCCGTAACACCCAGGAACTCCGGGACCGAGCGGTGCTCCAGTATTTTTGATTTTCTGATAACCCAGCAAAGGGATATGTTATGCTTTTGAAGTAATACTGTGGCAACTGCCTTGCCTGCTCTACCAAATCCAAAAAGACCTATTCTCATGAAAAACCTCCTTAAAAACAGCTTTCAGGAATGTAATTTTTTTATTCTCCGCAGCCTTTCCCATCGAACAAATACTCGAAAAATACAGATAATCGGGCTCTTTAGCTGTTAGTTATGGTGGAGATAGGCTAAAAACCGGGCAAATACATCAGGGTAAAGAAGGTCCTGCCGCATCTGGTTATAGCAAAATAGAGGCTTACCTGAAAGCCGTTTGGCAGATTATACCGGTTCCATGAAGAAAAATCAACTTGCCAGAGGTTACCGTACACCAGAGGTTACCGTACTTTGAATTCCCACTAAATGCTGTTATAATTGTACTATTCATGACGGTACATAAGGAGGGGAATAATGCTCAATATTGGCATTAGTGACAGAGCCGATGTGCCTCTTTATAAACAGATTATCGAGCAGGTCAAACAACTGGTTGCCAGTAACCAGCTTAGACCTGGCGAGCGAATGCCCACTGTCAGAGGACTGGCCAGGACCCTGTCCATTAACCCGGCCACCGTCGCTCGGGCATATCAGGAGCTTGAGCAGGAAGGTATATTGGGGGCCAGTCGGCGGCGCGGGACCATCGTCATGGGAGATAATGAAAGTCCCCTCAGGCAGCCTTTGCGGCAAAGCAGGCTCTCCGCAATGGTCAATGATCTCATTCTGGAAACATTAAGCCAGGGTTACACTCCGGAGGAACTGGAAGCGGCTTTTACGCTGCAACTGGCCCGCTGGCGCATTCAGAGAGAAACCCAGGAAGCTGCCGCCAGTACAGAAAAAAAAGAGGAAAGTCGGAAAATCATTCACATAGTCGGCAGCAACGATCTGGCTCTTGAGCTGTTGGTCAGCCGTTTAAAATATAACCGGCCGGATATCGATGTGCAAGTTACTGCCGCCGGCTCCCTCGGCGGTCTGCTGGCAATTCAGGAAGGCAATGCCGATATGGCTGGCATCCACTTGCTGGACGAGGAGACTGGTGAGTACAACTACCCTTATATCAAACATACCCTCCAGGGCATGGAAGTGGCAGTGGTCCATCTGGCTGACCGCACCCAGGGATTCATGGTACCCAGGAAGAACGCCAAAAACATCCTCAGTCTGGAAGATTTGAAACGCCCTGATGTGTCTTTCGTCAATCGACAGAAAGGGTCCGGCACCCGTGTCTGGCTGGACTATAAACTGAGAGAACTGGGTATTCAGCCTAATAAAATCAAAGGTTATGACCGCGAGATGGATACACATCTGGCCGTTGCCATGAGTATCAAACGTGGAGAAGCTGATGTTGGACTGGGAATCCAGGCCGCCGCCAACTCGCTAGACCTCGACTTTATTCCTCTAACGAGTGAAAGGTTTGACCTTGTCATTCCCGTTGACCGCTATCACAGCGACCTGTTT
>CAZELW010000047.1:0-9390 GCA_964513135.1 uncultured Dehalococcoidales bacterium | reverse complement strand
AAAAAACCATCCATACCGTGTGCCAGAGCAAGCTCAAAACCCATATTGACCTTGTCTTCGAATGGCATACGGTCGGCGACTTCCAGGGTCGGAAGATACCGGAATCCCATATCTTCCGCCAGGCGGTGGGCTACCGCCCCCGTCATCGTCGGAGGCTGGGAAGCGGCATGCAGCATTTTGGTTCCGTCTCTCAGGGCGACATCGCCTTTATACCGACATGAGCTCAACAGGGCGAGTGCGCTGAAGGCTACTCCGGCTTCTTCCCAGTAGCGGGCGCTCATAGGTATCCATTTAAAGGGATATTCACCTCCTTTGCCGGAAGTCTGTACCCAGAGAGCTGGTTTTGCGGGTAAGACGTCTTCCCGCCTCTCCAGTAATTCAGGGCAATAGTCTTTATAGCTGGTCATGGGCACATAACTGCGGAACTCATCTACAGATAAGGGTTTGGCTCCTCGCAGGATTTTTTGTCCCAGCCGGCATTTTTTTAGCAGTTCAATCTGCTCCAGCAAGAGGTTGTGCTGGATCTGCATGAACTGTTTAATATCGATATCCAGGAATCCACAGCACATTTTCCATAAATCATCGTGTCTCTGGTTTTTTAATAGCTCACGTACGAGTGACATGTGTGAACCTCCTGATACTGTCCTGGAATATACTTTAGCATGAAAGATTTGCTTTTTATAGTACTTTAATACTAGAACTTTGTTCCAGTGTCACCGTAATATAGCCTGGATACTTTCCAGAGTGGTCAGAAGCCGTAGTCCTTTATTGGTAGGTTTGATACGGAATTGATGGTCCCTGCTGCCGATTGGCTCAATCAATTCCTGCCTGGACAGCCAATCGAGATACTCATTCATCTGGCGGGAATTGATTTTAACCTGGCCGGTAATGCCGGCTTTGGTGACCGGGACTGACCTGGAAGCACTTAAGATTGCAGCAATGATTTCAATGCTGGAGCGTCTGCCCTGAAAAAGCATTTTACCTGCCATGATTGAAAGTATAAATGAGGAAAACCTGCCTGAGAAGCGATTGGATTCTAGAACATTGTTCTGGAAAATTTCACCTGTTAGAGGAAATTAAAAAGCAGGTTGAACTATCTCAGCTATCTTGCTGCTAACCGTTGCACAACCGGAATTACTTCTACCATGCTCTTGGCATAGCCCATGCCCTCGATTCCAACATCGGCCACCTTAACCGACGTAATCCCAATCACTTCCCCTGCCAGATTAAGCAGGGGACCGCCGCTGTTGCCGGGATTAATGGCCGCGCTCACTTCGATCATGTTTTCATAGTTCATACCACCGCCAAGGGACACATCGACGCCTAACCGGCTGATAATGCCCTGTTTCGCGCTGATGCCCTGCCCCAGAGGGTTCCCAACGACTACAACCCAATCACCCACTTTCATTTTGGAGGCGTCACCGATTTTCAATGCCGGCGTGGGACCGGCCTCTATTTTCAGCAGCGCCAGATCAAAGGATCGGTCGGTATTGACAATCCGGGCCGGCAATTCCCTTCCATCTCTTAGTAGAACAAGAATATTGTCCGATCCTTCAATGACATGATTATCGGTCACGACAAGTCCGTCTGAACTGATAAACCATCCGGAGCCGGAACTCATAATTTGCCGGAAACCGCCCTGGTCTCCCTCTCTCGTTGCGATGGTTTCTACCGCTACCACTGAATGTTCGACAGCATCGATCAATTGAGAAAGGCTGGGGATTACTACCGGTGCCACTTCTGTATCGGACGGCTCCAGCTCATACAGCGGTGTTTTATTTTCTGCTGGCCTCGGCTGCGGTGTCAGCTCTGGAATCTCGTAAGGTGTTTCGCTGGGGACCATTGCTCTAAAATCGATACAGCCGGTGATAAGCGCCAGGCTGGAAACCACTACCATAATGGCTAGAAGCAGTCCGGATTTCTTCATACTTGTTCCTCCGAGAGGAAAAGTTCTTTATCTGTAAAAAAAAATATCCCTATATATAATATTTAGTAACGCATATCATACGGGACAATACCTAAATCTATTTAATGAATTACGCTTCACCATCGATTCAACAGTAAAAATAACGCCCTTTTCCGCAGCCGGATATCCACGGTCCATGATCGGGTATGTAGCTTGACGTAACTACTTTGAGGGCTTATTATAAAAAATGATGTTGAATAATACTGATTTCCGGTTGATAGGCAAACTGGAAGAAAACGGCCGTGCCAGCTATATAGAACTCGCCCAGGCACTAAAAATAAATCCATCTACTGTAGCCAAAAAGGTAAAGTACCTGCTTAAAGAGGGAATTATTACCATTAAAGCCGTACCCAACCCCTACAAGCTGGGTCATACCGCAAACGCCCTGATCGTTATGAATGTGCCCATGAATAAGATCGACGACGTTTGCCTCCGCCTGAAGCCGAAGTTCAATGTGAATCTGATAGTGACTACCTTTGGTCGCTTTAATCTTATCCTGGGAGTGCATTACCCTACCTGGGATATGCTATTGAGCTTTATTTCGTCCGAACTTTCCGATACCGGGGATGTCTCTGAAATG
Organism: uncultured Dehalococcoidales bacterium; assembly: GCA_964513135.1. Lineage (GTDB taxonomy): Bacteria > Chloroflexota > Dehalococcoidia > Dehalococcoidales > UBA3254 > CAZELW01. The sequence continues at coordinate 6,844 of CAZELW010000047.1, read as the reverse complement.
GAGACCTACTTTGTCAAAGGCGTGTGGAAACGGTACTACGGTGTTTCTTCCGACAATTATCTCGACCAGAATGTTGCCAAAATTGACGATGTAGACCTCCGGCTGATCGAGGAGCTGGCTAACAACGGCCGTTATAGCTGTTTGCACCTCTCGGAAAAGATGGGAATTAGCCTTTCAGCTGTATCCAAGAGATTGGCTGGCTTGCTCAAAGACAATGTGATCCAGATCCGCGCGATACCCAGCGCTACCAAAATGGGATATCAGTCCAATGCTTACATATTTATACATGCCGAACGCGAAAAAATAGACGAAATCTGTAACCGTCTTTACTCTTACAGGGAAGTCAGCACCCTGATGACGCTGATGAACGGTTACGGCATACATGCCAGTATACTGGCCAGGACTCCTGAGACACTGTACGACTTTTTGAAAAAGAAAGTTGCCTCCATACCCGGTGTGACCAGGATGGAAACCCTGATCCACGGCGAGCTGATAAAACGCTATTACGGGACTTTCCATCAGAGCGAGTCTGACCTGGCTGTCCTCTCCAAATCGGAGCCCCGCCTGAAGTGAGGGACTCTTAACCAGTCAGTGCCTTTAGATATTCTCGCACAGTCTCAATAGTGGTGTCTCTCGTGCCGTCTTCGGACTCTATCCCCAGGAAATGCATGTTAAATTCCATAATATCGAATCCTGCCAGGTCTGCTTTGTTTTGTTGACAGGCGGCGCGAATCAGGTGGGCTGTATCCAGCAGATTTTGAAGATTGATGCCGGGCACATCCATATACCTGGCTGCCCAGGAAAAATTGTACGCCCCTACATCCAGGTCCAGGGATACATAGACTTTCGGTGTACGGATGCCCTCGCTTATAAACCTGGCCAGGGATTCGGCATATTCCCCTTCAAAGTGGTACCGGGGAAAGAAGCGGCACCCTTTTTTCTCGAAATTAAGGTAGCAATCGCGGAATGGGCTATCTGCGGATTCCGGTAATTTCCCCGGATAGTCCGCAATCCCGATAAAAGACAAATGCTGCGGTAAAATATAACCCCCCTTTAAAAGGTAGTCCCAAAAATTACCGCAGCAGCAATGTTCCTTCAGGTCCTGGATCTGCTTTGGAGCCGCCATCGGCATGCCGCCCATAGGTTTGGGAATCACGCCCGAGGTTTCTGCAACTCTGACGGACATGGGAATGGCGTCAAAATGCTGGTCCAGAGTTAAGACACTGAGATTTTCAGGCCCATATCTTCGAGCCAGGGCTGAGATAACTCCCATGGTAGCGGTGTGGTCTATGCCTGCCATTACCGGCGCTGCCGGGAATATCTCCTCTTCGACAAACTCTTGCAACCGCCTGATAATATTCAATAGTTCTCCGCTGTCATAGAACATGCCGATATGCTGCACATTGACCAGGGGAAGGTCTTCCGGTTCCGGCCTGGGGGTAAGCCAGGATGGGATTGGGAATTTCCCGGCTGGCTCTATTCCCAACTCTTCCAGTGTATTCTTTAAAAACCCTGTGACTGCTTCATATGGGTCTCGGCAGGCCGCCAGGCCTTCCATTCCTGCTCCTCTTCGGTTCATCCAGGCTTGCTTTAGTTCAAGGCTCCACGGATCATCCGAAGGGTCCAGTGCGACTCCAAATAGTCTTTTTTTAGGCTCCTTGTCTGTCATGGCGAATTAACTGGCCTCCTGTAGCAGATGGAAGGCGTCTTATATCTGCCGGGATTAAACAATAAGCGCTTTCCCGCTTGAATGCAATTATAATCAATCGTGTATTTAATTGTAAGCAACGGTGCTCCTTGTTTGCAACTGGATTTGTTTGACTTGATCAGCCAGGTATGATAAACTTTGCTAAATTTAACAGATATTTTTAATATTTGTTGAACTTTACTTTATATTTTGCGATTATTATTACTATAGTATAAAATTATTTTATCACTCCTGTAATGGCCCGTCCGGTAATCGTTGTTTTCTTTTGAGATTAATAAATGTCAGGTTATGGAGGAGGTAATACATGACCACAGCGGCTAAACCCGACGCAAGGCAAGGGGACCTGATCTTCGAGAAACTTAAAAAAGCTATTGGGGCGGAAAAGGTCAAGACTGATGAAGCGGTCCTGGTCTCTTATGCTTCAGATCCACCACCGGTCTTCCACAAACCCGGATGTGTCGTCCTGCCGGAAAACAAAGAGGAAGTCAAGGCTGTCCTCAAATTTGCCAATGAATACAAAATACCGGTTACTCCCGCTATGCGCGGGGTAAATCTCGCCGGTTATACCCTGGCTTATGACGGCGGTATCCTGATGGATATGCGCCGCATGAACAAAATTATTGAAATCAATACCGATTCCGGGTATGCCGTGATAGAAGCCGGAGTCAATTTCGACAAATTGACCACAGCACTCCTTAAAGTAGGCTACCGGCTGGCCATACCTACCGCTCCCGGCGGTTCGGCGGTGCTCGGCAATGCTCTCTCCCGGCCTACCAACAGTATGTGCAGTAAGAACATGGATGCTGTAATGGACCTGGAAGTGGTCCTTCCCGACGGCACTACTTTCCATACCGGCTCTGCCCAGTTCCCTCATGCAGGCAGCCATATGAGATACGGTCCGCATCCTGATCTGGCAGGGCTCTTCACCTGTGCCTACGGCACTATGGGGGTGGTTGTCAGCGGGGCTGTCAGAATTTATACCATTAATGAGGCAAACCGGGTCAATCTGGCTGCTTTTGACACTTATGCCGATTCCGTGGATTTTGTTAAAGACCTTTTGAACAATAACATTCCCGAGCACTGCATTATCTGGCACTGGGGCAATTATGAGGCTTTTGCCGTGGATGTCTCCAAACCCGGAACAACATTGCCTCCCCATCTGCTTGGCGATCCCAGAGTTGCGCCGGAGGGTAAACCCTATAATATCGTTACTACATTTATGTCCGGCTATGAAGAAACCATGGTTGCTCACGAGAAAGTCATCGCTAAGGTAGCCCGGAAATATAATGGCAGGGCTATCCCGCCTGAGGAAGCGGAAAGAATCATGCCTGTTGCCAAAATGGGCTGGGAAATTCTGTATGGAAAGTATCATCAAATCGAGCCAACCTTCTTCGGCCTCGGTCGGTATATGGTCTGGATTATGCTTACCGAGCCCAAAGATGTTAAAAAGATGGAACAATACGCAGTTGAAGAATTAAGTAAATGCGGCGTCAGGCCGGTCTGTTACTACTCTCAGCCGTTCGACTCCGGACGCTCAATCTTCTTCCGGATTTTCTGCTTCCCCAATCCTGATGATGATGCCGCGATTAACCGGGTCAGAGAGACCTATAAGAGAATGTTCTCCACTGCCATGGAAAAGTACGGAGCTACCCCCATGCGCCATAAAGCGGAATTCCGCACAATCCAGATGACTGATGGCTACTACGAAGCTCTGAAGAAGATCAAAAAGACCTTCGATCCGAATAATATTCTTAATCCCGGCGTACAGTTGTTTAAGGAGGAAGATCTATGAAAATAACTAATACTTTACAGGACGTTCAGGGAGCAGCTTCCCTGTGTATCAAGTGCGCCGGATGCACCTATGCGGAGTGGCCGGAAACTTACGCTCTGTGTCCTATCTATTCCCGCGATGAATGTTTTACTTTTTGCGGAGGCGGCCTCATGTATCTGGTCAAAGGCCTGGCCCACAAGCAACTGGACTTCACTCAGCAGGTAGCCGAATTGCTGTCGACCTGTACTTCCTGCGCGGCCTGCGATTCCCGCTGCGGCATCATCCGCTCGCAAGCTCCCTACGCCAATCCGCTGGATATTGTCCGTCTGGCCAGATATGAAGGTGTGAAACTGGGCTTTATTCCTGAAGGGAGGGCCAGGAAGATCGCGGCTGAAGTTAAGGATACCGGCGATTTCGGACAAAAGAGCGACTTTAAGCTCCCGGCTAAAATTAATGAAGCGAAAGCGGATACCATCATCTTTGCTGAATGTTTTCATACCCCGGCTGAGAATCAGATTGCCGAAGCTGCTGCCAGTGTGTTGGAAAAGATCGGAGAACCTGCCGCAACGTTTGCCGAAAAAGGCTGCTGCGGATCGACTCTCTATGATTTCGGCTTCTGGGACCAGTTAGCTCCTCTGGTGGAAGGCCAGTGGAAAGCCATGAAAGAGCTTAACGGTAAGACGTTTACCTTCTTGAATCCCCACTGCCAGGAGTTCATCCAGAAGAGGTATCCGGAAATTGTCTCCGATTATACTCCCGTAAAAGGACAGCACATCAGCCAGTTACTGGCCGAGGCTTTCAAGGCCGGCAAACTGAAGAGCAAGAATGGCGCCGCCGTGAAAGTCAGTTACCATGACCCGTGCTATCTGGGCCGCGGGTTAGGGATCTATGATGCCCCCAGAGAAGTGATTGCGGCCCTGAGCGGCGTCGAGTTAGTCGAGATGGAGAGGAACAGGGTTAATTCCTTCTGCTGCGGAGCCCGCACGCTCGGCAACTATATGCCCGACATGCCGGAATGGACAGCGAAGGAAAGAATCAAGGAGTTTGAGGCTACCGGTGCCGATTTGCTGGTTACCGCCTGTCCCTATTGCAAGGACAACTTCCGGAAAGTCCTGCCGGATGAGGACAAGGGTAAAGTTATTGATCTGGTAGAGTTGGTTGACCAGCGGACTTGATCTGGCAAAATATCATTAATGAATAGAATCGGGAATCGTCTGAGATCAGGCGTTGCCCCCTGGATAGGGAGGAGAATCACTTTTATCATACCTTTCATAAGCCGTCAGAAATCTTCCAGGGTATCTGGAAAGGACAGGTTATGTTTAATTACAATCCCAGGTTACTCAGAGTTAATCTATCCAGCGGTAAAATATCCGAGGAATCCATCCCGCTGGAGGATAGCAAATTATTTATCGGAGGCAGAGGCATATCCTCCAGACACCTGTATGATGATATCGTGCCCGGTACCGACCCGCTAGGCGAGCATAATCGGTTGAATTTTGCCACCGGCCTGCTGGCCGGCACCCAGGTCCAGGGCTGTTCTCGCTGGATTGTTTCTACCAAAAGCCCGCTTACCGGATGTTTTGCCCGCGCCAGCGCAGGGGCCGATTTCGGCGCCTGGATGAGGTTTGCCGGCTATGATCTGATTATTATTGAAGGGAAGGCCGAAAAACCGGTCTATTTGCTTATCACTCCGGAAGGATGTCGGATCGAAGAGGCGCGAGAAATCTGGGGTCTGGAAACCGGAGCAGCCCAGGAATGGCTGGTGTCTCAACACGGCCGGAATGTCCGTACTGCCTGTATTGGCCCTGCCGGAGAGAATCTGGTCAAATATGCTGCGGTAGTCTCCGGTAAAAGGACGGCCAGCCGCTGCGGTGTTGGGGCTGTGATGGGTTCAAAGAACCTCAAAGCAATATCGATCATAGCCTCCCGTCGTTTGAATCTGTATGACCCGGAAGGTTTGCAGCAGCTTGCCCGGGAACAGATTAGGATGCTGCAGGAAAACCCGGTCTTCCGGGAGCATAAAGAGACGGGTACGACTGACGGTTCAACTTCCCGTAATGCCCTGGGCGTCTTTCCTGTCCGGAATTTCCGCTATGGACAGCAGATCGAATGGGAAAAATTTACCGGGCGCGAATACCGAAAACTGAGAGTAGCCAATGTGGGTTGCTACAGTTGTCCGGCGCGGTGCGGCAAGGTCCATACTGTCACCTCCGGCCTGTATACCGGAGCCACCAGTGAAGGTCCCGAATATGAAAGTATGTGGGCTTTTACCGGGACGATTGATAATTCAGATATTGGGGCTACCATCGCCGCCGATTCCATGTGTGATAACCTGGGTCTGGACTCGATCAGCACCGGCAGCACTATCGGAATGGCTTACGAGCTTTATGAAAAAGGCATTATTACTAAAGCGGATACCGACGGCCTGGAACTGGTCTATAGCGATCCTGCTCCCTTGATCGCGCTCATTCAAAAGATCGCCCACCGGGAAGGGTTCGGAGATATTCTGGCCGAAGGCAGCCGTATAGCGGCAAAAAAGATCGGCCGGGGCGCTGAATATTATGCCATGCAGGTGAAAGGCCTGGAACTGGCAGCTTACGAACCGCGCGGTCTTAAGGCTACCGGCTACGGTTATGCTACTTCCAATATCGGGGCCAGTCACGGCAACGGGTCCCTGGCGTTCCAGGAATGGGGCATGCCCGTGCCCAGGGCAGTGGACCGCTTTGCTGACGACGGGAAGGCTGACATTGTCGCCTATAACCAGGATAGCTCAGCTTTGAGTGAGGTCAGTATGGTCTGCGCTTTCTTTAATAGCTTTGGTCCCTGGTATCCAACCCTCATCGGTAAGATGCTGGTAGCGGCGACTGGCATACAGGAGTTTGGCGACATGAGATATCTGCGGAAAGCCGGAGAACGCATAGTTAACCTGGAACGAGCGTTTAATGCCCGGGAGGGGATAAATCGCGCTGATGATACTCTGCCTGAACGTTTTCGGTCTGAGCCGTTGCGGACTCACGGAGCGCCGGGAGACGGACAGATGGTTACCCGTTTGGATAAATTCCTGGACGATTATTATGATTTCAGGGGCTGGACCAGATACGGAATACCTTCGAGGGAGAAATTACAGGAGCTGGGGCTTGGTTTCGTTGTCAAGGATATGGAGCCTCTCTACGCAAAGTATGAGAAGCAGATAGAATAATAATAAGGGAGCGGATGATAGCTGGCTCCCTTTTAATACCGTCCTTAACCTCTTGTTAAATATCTGCTTTCGATAACCGGTTCCGTTATGGTAACACAACTCAACTCATCCAAGGCAAGTTAAAAAATGCCGTTGGCAACATCTCCAGCCGTCTCGTCGGCACTTT
>CAZELW010000046.1:9031-9443 GCA_964513135.1 uncultured Dehalococcoidales bacterium | reverse complement strand
GTGACTGGAGTTCAGACGTGTGCTCTTCCGATCTTTTACCGCTATTACTATCTTTTTACTTATTGGGAATTCGAAAGACTGGTTAAGAAAGCCGGTTTCCGGATATTGAAATCTTTCCCTGAACACAGCTATCATTTCCCGGTCAAATATTTTTCGCGAAATATTTGTCTTCTGGTGAAGAAGGTGGAATAAATACGGACTAAACTGATAGTTGTATCAGTGACTACGGTGTGTTATGTTTAGATAATATAAAGCATAAATCACACCGCAGGAGAGGATATGTTTGAATCGGAATGGTTCCAGTATGTCTTTATAGGTCTGATATTTCTACTATTGATCTGGAATTTGACGCGCCGCCGCAGACAGTCGTCGACAGGGAATCCCAATATAGACGCCGCCGGTGCTGTGCTGT
>CAZELW010000046.1:1569-9021 GCA_964513135.1 uncultured Dehalococcoidales bacterium | reverse complement strand
ATCCTACACTCTTTCCCTACACGACGCTCTTCCGATCTGCCGGTGCTGTGCTGTCCGATATTAATGAAAACCTGAGGGTCGCTGATGAACGCCTCGCCAACTATCAATCGAAGAAAAAGTTCCATACCGGCAGTTGGAACAATTATAAAGATAAACTGGGCTTTCTGGGAACGGAGCTGTCCTCCAATCTGAATAAGTCTTTCTTAATGGCAGAAGACTTTAATATGCGGATCGATTCAGCCAAAAGAAGCAATGCTATGTCAGTTTTACAGGATATGCCGGTGCAAAACCTGAAAGAAAATCTGATGAGAAATAAAGAAGAGCTGGTATCCTGGATAAAAACGAACTATCAACTGGACCAGATTAATAACCCGCCGCGTCGGGGCTGTGGAGTATAGCCCGGAATGAAGCTGCTGCTCTCCATATGATTGGTAATATTTTGAGAATACACCCGTTCTGACTCAAATTATCCAGGCAGGCCGCTTGTTCTCAAGGATGTTGTCTTCGGTTTCTTCTTCTTGCCTGGCCTTGCCCGCCTTCCACGGCCGGCGTTTATCTATCTCTACTGCCAGTGATTAGCTTAAAAACGTTCGTACAACAGGCTGTACATTAATTGACGGATAAACAGCTCTTGATGATTATCAGGATATACTCTGAAGAAGCCTTCATAACAGCCGGCGGTAAGACCGGATTAATCCGGGCAATCCCGTTTGCTTATCGTTAAGGCAATGAAAAATATATAGCGCAAGATATGGAGATTAAGAAAACGCGGTTTATGCGACTCAGCAAACTATCAGTCTAGCTAATCGTGTATTCTATATCGCCCATCTTCTGAAAATGGGCTTTTTTCAATTTCTGGAATTGCTGTTGATAAGAGTCTGAAGTGATGAAGTCGGTGGTCATGATGAAGGCGTCTTCTTTGTTATCGGTGTAATACCCGCGGCGGACACCCACCTTGGAGAAGCCGTATTTGGAATACAAATTCTGAGCGACCGTGTTGGAAGCCCGGACTTCCAGAGTAACTGTTTTTGCCTTGAGCTGGGTTGATTTATCGATGCTGGATATCAGAAGCAGTTCGCCAATGCCTTTGCCGCGATAAGACTCGCGGACGGCGATATTAATGATATGGGACTCATCGACCATCAACCACAATCCTACAAACCCGCAGATAAAATCAACCATATCATTTTCGGGTTCAGAAGACTGGGCAGGGTTATGGCCGAACGGCCATCTCAGTCCCAGGAATGAGCGGACCGGTACCAGTTTGATGGCCGGCTGTGAGTTCACCACCTTGCTGCCGTTACTAACCACCATATAGTGCGCTAGGCGGTTAGTCATTTCCGACCGAAAATTTACCGGAGGCCACATTGTAGGGAAGGCTTCTCGGTCGATCTGGGTTACCTGGGGTATGTCCAGCTTGGTCATGCGGCGGACCTGGCAAGTCACTTCAATACCTCCCGAGAAGAAATTCTTGTCTTGAATTCCATCGAATAGCTGTACTGGTTCACCCTTTTCCCCAGAGAGTAGTCTGAGATGATTCCTGTTTTTTGTAAGGTATGCCCAGGTGTTGGTAAGCTCTGACGGTCGCGACCCTCCCGCGCGGGGTCCGGTCCAGAAAGCCTAACTGGAGCAAATAGGGCTCGTAAACGTCCATAATAGTATCAGCTTCTTCACTGATAGAGGCAGCGATGGTTTCCAGTCCTACCGGCCCACCATTGAATTTTTCGATTATTGTACGCAGGACATTGCGGTCGATTTCATCCAGTCCCATTTCATCGACCTCTAACTGAGTTAACGATTGGGCTGCTACTTCGCTGGTGATGACGCCCCCAGCCTTGACCTGAGCGTAGTCCCGGACTCTTTTAATCAAGCGGTTAGCTACGCGTGGTGTACCGCGGGCCCGGCAGGCGATCTCTTTCAAGCCTTCTGGTTCAGCTTTGATTTGAAGTATGGAAGCCGAACGTCGCAGAATTTTTTCCACGGAATCCTCATCATAAAAGTCCAGGCGCTGCACGATGCCGAAACGCTCCCGCAGGGGCGCGCTGAGCATCGCATAGCGCGTGGTGGCGCCAATCAAGGTGAAAGGTGGCAACTTCAAACGCAGGCTCCTGGCACCCGGCCCTTTTCCGATGATAATATCCAGGGCGAAGTCTTCCATGGCCGGGTAGAGCACTTCTTCCACCACGCGTGAGAGACGGTGGACTTCGTCGATGAAAAGGATGTCCTGAGCGCGCAGGTTGGTCAATATTGCGGCCAGATCGCCCGTGCGTTCGATGGCGGGGCCGGATGTAACTTTGATGCTGACTCCCATTTCGGCGGCAATGATGTATGCCAGTGTGGTCTTGCCCAGACCGGGAGGCCCGTAAAGAAGAATATGGTCCAGAGCTTCATCTCGTCTCTTGGCTGCTGCAATCGAGATACTCAGGTTTTCTTTAATTTTATTTTGTCCGATAAAATCTTCCAGGCTGCGCGGTCTTAAGCTGGTATCCAGTACCGCATCTTCACTCTCGGACTGTCCTGAAATAATACGTCCTATGGTTTTTCCTCCCTCAGTGAGACTAAAATTATTATATCATATCTGCATATAAGAGGCTTCATTTCGGAAATGGCATTGTTAATGTTCTTTCCCGGTTAGTATGCGATGATTTTCGATTACATCGGAGTTGCCTGAAGGATGGTCGGAACCTCCATCTGGCGCAGGAAAGTCGGGACAAATCTCGTGACGAAGGGGCCTGGTAACATACGGCCTCCCCGGTAAAGAGGAGGCCGTATAAGTGTACTTTTAAGAGATCGAAGGGTTAATCGCCGAAGATATCTTCCGGTTCGATGTCAATATCGTCCTCATCCAGGGTCACAGCCGTTGAATGATCAGCGACGCCGACTGCCACCGGTGTGCCCTCCGGCAACTCCTTGGCGGGAGTCTGTATCGGGTTGTGGGCGGGAATGAGCTTGCCGATGATAACGTTCTCCTTCAATCCGATAAGCTTGTCTACCTTGCCGTATACGGCAGCCTCGGTAAGGACGCGAGTGGTCTCCTGGAAAGACGCTGCCGCCAGCCAGCTGTCCGTGTTCAGAGAGGCACGGGTAATGCCGAGCAAAATCGGGAGCGCGGTAGCCGGCTCGCCGCCTTCAGCCAGGACCCGGGCGTTGGTATCTTCATAGTGGAACCGGTCCACTATTTCTCCGGTTACCAGCTTGGTATCGCCGGAAGAGGTGATACGCACCTGTGTTAGCATCTGGCGGGTGATGGTTTCAATATGCTTATCATTGATATTTACCCCTTGCGACCGGTAGACTTTCTGGACCTCTTCTACCAGGTACTGCTGGACAGCGTTGCGTCCCATGATCCGCATCAGGTCCTGGGGATTAAGCGAACCTTCAGTCAATTGCATGCCGGTCTCGACTTTGTCGCCGTTCTTGATGCGTAATTGTGCGGCAGCCGGTAAAGGATACTCCCGTTCTTCTGTCTCGTCATATTTGATAAAGAGCTTACCATCTGACAGGACCACCTCCCCGCCCCTCTGTGCGATTATGGACGGGGTCTGGGATGTGATCTCGGTAGCTTCCTCTTGCTGTTTCTTCTGCATATCCGGTACCTGGCTGGCCAGAATCGCTCCGGATTCCACTGACTGCCCGTGGTCTACCAGCAATTGCCAGTTGTCCGGCAGTGGATATTCGTCCAGCAGGGTTTCGGTGTTGGTGATCTTGATCCGCCGACCTTCCTCATCCTGAATAATCTCAGCGATGCCGTCGATCTCGGATATCAAGGCCTGCGCTTTGGGAGTCCGGGCTTCGAAGAGTTCTTCTACCCTGGGAAGACCGGTAGTGATGTCCAGACCGATAATACCACCGGTATGGAATGTCCGCAATGTCAACTGAGTACCGGGCTCACCGATGCTCTGGGCGGCGATGATGCCCACGGCGGTATTGGGTTCGACCAGATGTCCTCTTGCCAGGTCTCTCCCGTAGCACATCCGGCAGACGCCCCAGCGGGACTGGCAGCTTAGCGGTGAACGGACGTAGACTTTACTGATGCCGGCAGCGATAATATCAGCGGCCTTCTTTTCGTCGATCTCCTCGTTTCGCTCAACAATAACCTCACCGGTCTTGGGGTTTTCTACTCTGGCTGCAGCCATACGCCCGATAATTCTCCGCGGCAATGGAGGCAGCATGCTTTTTTCCGGAGACTCAGCCAACCAGATTCCCCCCGTAGTCTGACAGTCGTCTTCTCGTGTGATGACATCCTGGGCAACATCGATCAGACGCCGGGTCAGGTAGCCGCTTCCGGAGGTTCTCAAAGCGGTATCAGCCAGACCTTTGCGGGCTCCATGAGTGGAAATAAAGTATTCCAGAACGCTTAGCCCTTCGCGCAGGCTGGACTTAATCGGAAAGTCGATAATACGGCCTGAAGGATTGGTCATTAAGCCTCTCATGCCGGCCATCTGTTTGATCTGGGAGATATTACCTTTGGCTCCCGAGGTGGACATCATGTACAGGCCGCTGGACCGGTCCATCGTTCCCTGTAAGACATCGGTCAACCTGTCCGCGGCTTCGGTCCAGACTTCGACAATGCCGGTATAGCGTTCCTCTTCGTCGATAAGCCCCTGGCGGAACTGGTTTTCGATGGCCAGGGCTTTATTCTCAGCTTCTTTTATCAGGGCCGGTTTGGCCGAAGGCACTTCAATATCATTCGCGGCAATGGTGATGCCGGAGGTAGTGGCATAATGGAAGCCCAGCTTTTTAATGTTGTCCAGCACCTCGGCAGTACCTTCATTGGACAGGACTTTGTAGCAGTCCGCCACGATTTGCTTCAGTCCGTTTTTATCCACGACTTTGTTGATATAGCCGATCTCCTTGGGCAAGGCTTCGTTGAAGATGATGCGTCCGACGCTGGTCTTGATCCTCTGGCCGTCACGGGACAAATCTCTGACTTCGATCTCAGCCCTGAGATCGACAGCGCCCAGCTCACAGGCAATACGGGCTTCGTCAAAGCTGCTGAAAACAGCACCTTCGCCCTTGCTGCCGGGACGAATGGTGGTCAGGTAGTATGAGCCGAGGACCATATCCAGAGTAGGAGTGACCACAGGGTCTCCGGAGCTGGGCAGAAGCATATTATGGATACTTAACATAAGATTACGGGCTTCGGCGACTGCTTCCTTGGAAAGCGGCACGTGCACGGCCATCTGGTCCCCGTCGAAGTCGGCATTGAAGGCCGAACAGACCAGGGGATGTATCTGGATGGCGCTGCCGTCGATCGGCACTGCTTCGAAGGCCTGCACGCTGAGGCGGTGCAAGGTAGGCGCCCGGTTAAGCAGGACCGGCCGCTCTTTGATGACCTCCTCCAGGATATCATAGACTTCAGGGCGGGCTCTTTCTACCAGGCGGCGGGCGCTTTTAATATTATGCGCCAGGTCTTTTTGGACCAGGTACCGCATTACAAAAGGCTTAAACAGTTCCAGCGCCATACGTCTGGGGAGTCCGCACTGGTGCAGCTTCAGGTCCGGACCAACCACGATCACTGACCGGCCGCTGTAGTCCACACGCTTGCCAAGCAGGTTCTGGCGGAAACGTCCTTGCTTTCCCCTGAGCATATCCGACAGGGATTTTAATTTATGGTTGCCGCTGACGGAAACTGCCCGTCCTCGCCGTCCATTATCAATCAAAGAGTCAACCGCTTCCTGGAGCATGCGTTTCTCATTACGGATAATGATCTCCGGCGCTCCGATGTCCATAAGGTGATGCAAACGGTTATTGCGGTTGATTACCCGGCGGTAGAGATCGTTAAAATCACTGGTAGCGAACCTTCCGCCGTCCAACTGGACCATGGGTCGCAGGTCGGGTGGCAGGACCGGTAAGACAGTTAAGATCATCCACTCGGGCTTATTCCCACTCCGGCGGAAAGCCTCTACTACCTGAAGTTGTTTGCTGGCTTTCTTGCGGCGCTGACCGGATGCCGAAAAGGTCTCCTGAATTAACTCATTACGCATCTGGTCCAGCACGATCGACCGGGTGATCTTCAAGATCGCTTCAGCGCCCATTCCGGCTTCAAAAACATCGCCGTATTTTTGCTTGAGCTCATTATACTGGCTCTCAGCCAGCAGTTCTTTGACATGAAGGTCCTTGAGTTGCTCGATAGCGGACTGGGCTTCATCCCTTATCTTGACTTCCTCTTCGATATTCTCGCTGCGGATCTGGTTGATGTCCTCGACCAGGGCCTGGTTGGCCTCCAGTTCGGCTACTTTTTCTTCAAGAGCAGACTGCCGTTTAGCGATTTCAGTAGCCAGATCGTCTTCCATTTTCTTGATAAGGGCCTGTCGCTTCTCCTCATTGATAGAGGTAATGATATAGTGCGAAAAATAAAGCACACGGTCCAGGCTGCGGGGCGAAAGGTCCAGCAGCAGACCCAGCCGGCTGGGTACACCTTTGGCGAACCAGATATGGCTCACCGGGCAGGCTAACTCGATGTGTCCCATACGCTCGCGGCGTACTTTGGCGCGGGCCACCTCCACTCCACATTTATCGCAGATAATGCCTTTATAGCGGATTTTCTTATATTTACCGCAAAAGCATTCGAAGTCCTTGGTCGGGCCGAAAATTCTTTCACAGAAAAGTCCGTCCCTTTCCGGCTTCAGCGTTCGGTAGTTGATGGTCTCCGGTTTGGTTACTTCACCGTAAGACCAGCTCCTGATTTGCTCGGGCGAAGCCAGTGAAATGCGTACTGCATCAAAATCGTTAACTTCAAGCATTGTCTTGTTCCACCTCTTCAGAAGTACCCGGAGTGGTCTCATGCTCAGCAGAAAGCTCCAGAGGTTCTCCGGATTCCTCTTCATTAATTACTTCAATAGATAAACCCAGGCTTTGCAGCTCTTTTACCAGGACCTTGAAAGATTCCGGCACTCCGGGTTGTATGATGTCCTCATTCTTCACGATGGCCTCGTAAGTCTTTGCACGGCCGGTGACATCATCGGATTTAATGGTCAGTACCTCTTGCAGGTTGTGGGCTGCTCCGTAGGCTTCGAGCGTCCAGACCTCCATCTCACCGAAACGCTGGCCGCCAAACTGAGCTTTACCGCCCAGCGGCTGCTGTGCGATCAGGGAGTAGGGGCCGGTAGAGCGAGCATGTACCTTGTCCTCAACCAGATGGATCAGCTTCATCATATAGATGTTGCCGATGGTGACTGGCTGGTCAAAAGGTTCACCGGTGCGGCCATCACGAAGAATGACCTTGCCGGTAATTGGGGATGCCAGGTTTTTCTCCGAGCTGACCTTTTTGGCCAATTTCTCCAGTTCCGGAAGTTCCATGTTATCGGCAGAGATGCCGATCTCTCCCAGCCATAGACTTAAACAGGCTTTCTTGGCTGCATCCGGGTTTTCGCTGTCAAATACTTTATCCGCGTCATAACCCTGCTGGGTTAGCCATTCCTTGGCCCTATCGATATCCAGGGTAGGCTT
>CAZELW010000046.1:0-1559 GCA_964513135.1 uncultured Dehalococcoidales bacterium | reverse complement strand
GGTAGGCTTATTATCCAGGGGGTCAAGCTGGACTGCATTGGCCTTCTGGACGATCCAGACACGCGCCAATCCGCTCTCGATATCGTTATCGGTAGCTCCGTCAAATACCGGGGTAAGCACCTTCATCCCCAGCATCTGGGCCACCCAGCCCAGATGGGTTTCCAGTATCTGGCCGATATTCATACGGGAAGGTACGCCTATGGGATTAAGCACAATATCGACCGGTGTTCCATCCGGCAGGAAAGGCATATCCTCTTTAGGAGCGATCATGGCCACCACGCCCTTGTTGCCGTGGCGACCTGCGATTTTATCACCTACGGACACTTTTCTTTTCTGGGCTACCCAGACTTGCACCCACTGGTTGACGCCGGCCGGGATCTCGTCGGAGTTTTCCCGGGAAAAGACCTTGACGTTAATGACCTTTCCCCATTCACCGTGCGGCACTCTCAGGGAGGTGTCCTTGACTTCGCGAGCTTTCTCTCCGAAGATAGCGCGCAGAAGCTTCTCTTCTGCGGAAAGCTCCGTTTCGCCCTTGGGGCTGATCTTGCCCACCAGGATATCTCCGGGATTGACTTCGGCTCCAATTCGGATAATGCCGTACTCATCCAGTTCGCGCAGACTTTCTTCACCTACATTCGGGATATCGCGGGTTATTTCTTCGGGGCCGAGTTTGGTATCCCGGGCTTCGACTTCATGTTTTTCAATATGGATTGAAGTAAACTTGTCATTTTCCACCAATCGACTGCTGATGACGATGGCGTCCTCGTAGTTATAGCCTTCGAAACTGGCAAAAGCACAGACCACATTATGGCCCAGGGCCAGCTCTCCGCGCTCAATAGCCGAACTGTCGGCGATGATGCACCCGGCTTCAATGCGGTCGCCTTTATTGACAATAGGCTTCTGGGTGATGCAGGTCCCCTGGTTGGTCCGCACAAATTTCATAAGCTGGTAGGTATCTTCCTTGCCGTCATCCCGGGTGATCACGATTTGCGATCCGGTAACGGACGTAACGACACCGGAGTTCTGGGCAAAGAGCAGTTGTCCGCTGTGTCTGGCTGCCTCCGCTTCCATACCGGTAGCCACCAGCGGCGCTTCGGCTCGTACCAGAGGCACCGCCTGGCGCTGCATGTTGGCGCCCATCAGCGCGCGGTTGGCATCGTCATGCTCCAGGAAGGGGATCAGGGCGGTCGCTACACTGACGATCTGTTTTGGTGACACATCCATCAGATCGACTTCTTCCGGCTTGACGAATACATAGTTTTCTGCCAGCCGGGCCTCGACTGTGTTGCCGACAAATTGGCTGCGCTCGTCCAGTTTTGCATTTGCCTGGGCAATAGTATAGATATCCTCTCTATCGGCCGAGAAGTAGTTGACTTCATCGGAAACATAAGGCACGACCTTAACCCTGGTCTTCGGCATCTTGGAAATCCTGGCGAAATGCTTGGCTGTGATTACCGTGCCGGCTTTGACAATAACCTTGCCTTCTTCATCTTTCAAAGTCTCTCTGGCTGTTAGATCGGAAGAGCGTCGTGTAGGGAAAGAGTGTAGGATAGGGTGTA
>CAZELW010000045.1:0-9546 GCA_964513135.1 uncultured Dehalococcoidales bacterium | reverse complement strand
AAAGAACCTGTAGAAATTTTTTTACCAAACCTGTTGTCACAGAAAAATACCGGTATTAGGACATGTGTACCCTTATTCGGCACATGATAGAGTACCGTATGCGCTGAATGCAACGGATAAGATACTCAGTATATTTTGATAATCCTGGAGGCAAGTACCCATCTGTTTTTCCCATTAAAATATCGCAGTATTCTAAGTATAGAGCTGTACAGGAGGAATAAAAGAATATGTGGAACGAGGTTACCGATGTTATTGTTGCCGGTTATGGAGGTGCGGGAGCTGCTGCGGCCATTGCCGCTCACGACGCTGGCGCCAGAGTCATTGTATTGGAGAAATCCGACCGTCAGGGTGGTAATACCCGGCTGGCTGGTGGGACTCTGCGCGAGTTTCTGGATACTGAGAAGGCAATCGATTACTTTGCGGCTATCCTGGACAAAACTGTAAGTCGGGAAGTGACCAGGGCTTTCATTGAAGAGAGCGCTAAGAATCCGGAATGGGTGATTGGACTGGGCGGTGAACTTGAGCGTGCCGAGGCAGGACCGCAAAAGTTTCCTCCTTCTCCACATGTGATCTGGCCTCATCTTCCCGGCTCAGAAGGGGTCGGCGGCCGCTGGCTGATTAAAGGTGAACTCAAACCAGGCGGCGCCAACCTGTGTGCGGTCCTCGAGCAAGCTGTAAATAAAAGAGGCATCAAGGTCCTATTTCACACCCCAGCCCGGAAATTGATAACGGATGAGTCAAATAGAGTTATCGGTGTTGTGGCTGACAGCCCGCAGGGCGAGATCCGCATTAAAGCGGAACGAGGAGTTATCCTTACCTGCGGCGGTTTTCAATATAACGAAGAAATGCAGCTCAATTACCTTGGTTTAAAATATTATGCCCAGGGTTGTAAAGGTAATACCGGTGACGGCATTAAAATGGCTCTGGAAGTGGGGGCCGACCTATGGCATATGCGGGGCCTCTCCTGCGGAATCGGGTACAAATTCCCGGAGTTTGATATACCGATGGGTATAGGTGTGCGGACACCCGGATATATTTACGTCGATCAAACCGGCAAGCGTTTCATTGACGAAACCGGAGTGGATGTACATGCCATGGCTTTTGAGTTTTCCTATCTGGACCATAAAACACTGACTTATCCAAGGCTGCCCGCTTATATTATTTTTGATGAAAATACTCGTTCCCATAGCCCGCTTATCGGAGGCTGTCCGGGGGCTATTATAGACTACTATACATGGAGCAATGACAATATGGCCGAAATCGAAAGAGGATGGATCAAGACTGCTCCTACTATCCGGGAACTGGCTCCTAAAATCGGTATCCGGGAAGAGACTCTCCAGGAGACTGTCAGCCGATATAATATGTACTGCGTTGGCGGCTATGATCCTGATTTCGGGCGGCGGCAGGAGACTTTTGGCACAGGCATCACCAAACCTCCATTTTATGCTATCGAGGTTTGGCCCTGTCTGTTAAATACCCAGGGTGGACCTAAACGAAATGAGAAAGCCCAGGTGCTGGATACCAATAATCAACCGATTAAGGGTCTGTACAGCGCCGGAGAACTGGGTTCCATATTCAATATGCTCTATCCCGGTGCCGGTAATATCAGTGAATGCATGGCCTTCGGCCGGATTGCCGGCAGAAACGCCGCCATGGAGAAACCTTAAAGATACCGTTTACTAACTGTAATGATATCAGTCATTCACATTACGGCAATAAAAAAGCCAGGGCCGGCTGAACCCCGGCCCTGGCTCATGATTCTTTGAGATCAGAACTTACTTAAGTCGTAATATGAGTTAGTAAGAAGAATTGACAATTTCTCTGGACCAGCATATCACACAGGCTAATACGAATAACAAATAGAGAATATTGCCCGGAGAACGGTTAAGGAGAATGTTATGGACTTGGGTTTAACAGGTAAAGTAGCATTGGTAACCGGGGCAGGTAGTCAGATCGGGTTTGGCAAAGCCATTGCAGTCACTCTTGCCAGAGAGGGCTGTGACCTGATTTTGGGTGATATAGACCTGGAAGGCGCCAGACAAACGGCCGAAATCATTATCAATCTGGGCCGCCAGGCAATCGCGGTAAAAGCCGATATTACCCGGAGCGCAGAAGTTAAAGATATGGTCAAAACGGCCATTAACAAGTTCGGCAGGATCGATATCCTGGTCAATAATGCCGGCTCCGGCACTCCTCCCAAATTATTCATTGAAACAACCGAAGAGGAATGGGACTACAATATCGATCTTAACCTTAAAGGTATGCTCAGGTGTACCAAAGCAGTCCTGGAATATATGGTACCCCGGAAAAGCGGAAAAATCATCAATATATCTTCATTAGGAGCCAAAACCGGTGGAGACCATGCCACTGTTTATTCAGCCGCTAAAGCCGGAATTGTCTCCTTTACCAAAGGTCTGGCTACTGAGGTGGCTCCTCTGGGAATCAATGTCAATTGTATCGCCCCGGGAGTTGGACTGACCAATTTTGTGCGCAATGCGCCCCGGGAGGTTATTGACGAACTGATAAATAAAACCCCTTCCAGGAAGACCGCAACCCCCCAGGATATCGCTAATGCCGTTGCCTATTTGGCTTCCGATGTCTCCATCGATATAGTCGGCCAGACGATCAGTGTAGACGGGGGATTAACCTAGAGTATACAGGATATTGTAAATACTCTGTCGGAAATTATCCGGAACATTGATTTTAAAGGAGGCGAATGGAGTAAGCGGCAATCAGGCGGGATATCGGTATACCTGAACGGTTGAAAGATGACGCTGATTGCAGGTTGTACAACCTGCAATCAGCGTCATTACTTTTGAAGGCTTTCCTTTTCCAGCCAGGGCCAGAAGCATGAGAATTTGACAGTGGTCCGTCAGCAATTGAGAATATATTTGCCGATCAGCAGATCGAATTTCCTTTTTTGCTCCAATGTCATTACGGCAGGAGCGGTGACGATCGCGGTTTGCAGGGAGGTGATGCATTCGCATTCCCGCTTTTCAGGAATCCGGTCAACGGCCAGCTTGATGATCTTTTTGGCTTTATCGATATTGCTTTTCATGCAAGAGATGATCACTTCTGCAGTTACTCCTGCCTCGCGCTCCTTCCAGCTATCATAGTCAGTGATACAGCAGAGGCTGGCGTAGCAGATTTCTGCTTCCCGGGCCAGTTTAGCTTCCGGGAAAACCGTCATGCCGATGACATCGGCGCCCCAGGACTTGTAGAGGCGGGATTCGGCGCTGGTGGAGAAAGCGGGACCTTCCATAGCGATGTAGGTGCCGCCGGAATGGACGTCTCCGCCGACCTCAAGGGCACATTGATAGACGACCTTGCTCAAGGTCGGACAAAACGGGTTTGCCATAGAGACATGGGCGACGACCCCTTCACCGAAAAAAGTGCTGATGCGCCCCTGCGTGCGATCGATGACCTGGTCGGGAACCAGCAGGTCGCCGGGTTTTATTTCTTCCTTAAAGCTGCCGCATGAATTAACGGCAATGATGAACTCCACACCCAGCAGTTTAAGGGCGTAAATATTGGCGCGAACCGGGATCTCGCCGGGCAGGATGCGGTGACCTTTTCCATGGCGGGGCAGGAAGGCAATGCCCACCCCGTTCAATTTCCCGGTGATAATGCTATCGCTGGGATCGCCGAAAGGTGTTTCTATAAAATTTTCCCGGATGTCAGTCATTCCATCGATCTGATAAAGCCCCGTCCCCCCGATTACCCCGATTCTGGCGCGCGGCATAACAAATTCCTCCTTTCAAATGTGCAAAAAGCGGTTGCCATTTGGCTGGTGTTATATCAGCAAAGTCTTTTTAATTTTTCGCGAAATGACCCTTTGATGATGCCCTTTTCGGTGATAATGGCCGTAATAAATTTATGGGGAGTGACATCGAATGCAGGGTTAGCTACCCGGATACCTTCAGGAGCAGTACGAATCCCCTGAAAACAGGTAACCTCCTCGGGCCGGCGCTCTTCAATAACGATCGCATCGCCGGTGGAGGTTGAGAGATCTATCGTGCTGGTGGGAGCGGCAACATAAAATGGGAGGCCGTGCTCTTTGGCCAGTACCGCCAGGCTATATGTCCCGATCTTATTGGCAGTGTCGCCGTTGGCCGCAATGCGGTCAGCCCCGACAATTACGGCATCGATCTTCCCCTGGCGCATAAAAGAGCCTGCCATGGAATCTGTAATCAGAGTGAAGGGGATTCCGGCGCTTTTTAATTCGCAGGTAGTCAGGCGTGCTCCTTGCAGGAGCGGACGGGTTTCCGTAGCTACAGCCTGAACCTTCTTGCCTTCGGCAAAAGCCTGTTTGATTACTCCCAGTGCGGTGCCGTACCCGGCCGTAGCCAGCGCTCCGGCATTACAATGAGTGAGAATCGTATCGCCTTCCTCTAACAAAGTGGCGCCGAACCGGCCAATGGCTTCATCAGAAGCGATTTGCTCGCGGTGAATTTTCCGGGCTTCTCTAATAAGGGCTTTCTTGATACTGGAGACGTCATCTCCTTTCTCTGCGACCCGTTCCATTCTCTCGATAGCCCAGAAAAGATTGCGGGCAGTGGGGCGGCTGTCACGCAGGCTCCTGACTACCTTCTTCAATCCTGCCAGAAAATCACTCTTACCATCCGCAGTTATTTCGAGCGCTCCCAGGGCAACTCCGTAGGCGGCGGCAATCCCGATAGCCGGAGCTCCGCGGACTGCCAGACGTTTAATCGCCTCGACCAGGTCCGCAGTATGAGCTATTACCAGGTAGACTTCTTCTCCGGGGAGACGAGTCTGGTCCAGCAGGACCAGCTTGTTATTACGCCATTCAACAGGTGACAAGTTCGACATCGTCATCATCCTTTTCTATTTTATTTACAAAGTCTTTTCAGGACAATTACATACAGAAACAGTATATCTGAGTCAATTTAAAGATAAAATATTCAGTCCCATGTCGGCAGGCAGGGTGTTCAGTTTGCTTATGAGCCATTATTTATTATATCTATTATATCCGTTTCGCGATAGTTTTGCCTGGTTATATTCTAAAATTCTCTGTTATAATAGGCTATGCAAGTATTTCTGATAACGCTGCAAGCCGTAGCTGCTCTATTGGGGATAGGAGTACTCGGCTTCTGGATCATCGGCCGGCGGCAGATTCCGTCAAAATCACTGGGGTTTCTGACATCCATTGCAATCGATATTGCCCTTCCATGCCTGATACTGTCCAATATACTGCTCCAGTTTTCTCCGAAGGAGTTTCCCGACTGGTGGAAGATGCCGCTGTGGTTTCTCGGATTCACCATGATCACCATAGTCCTGTCGATAATCTCTTCAAAAATGGTGAATAAAAAATACCGGGGAGAGTTCACTATCAGCCTCATATACCAGAACGGTATCTTCTTCCCCCTGATAATCATCACCGGGATCTTCGGCAGCGACTCCAGCTATTTAATACAGCTTTTTCTATTCATTTTTTTACATGCCTCATACGTGTACAGCACATACGCCCTGTTTTTACGGAATTACCCGTCCCCGGAGCCGCCTCTATCCTGGAGGCGGATAGCGAATTCGATACTGATAGCTACTGTCCTGGGCATTGTGATCAGTCTGGTCGGAGCCAGCAACTATGTTCCGGACTTCCTGATTATGGCACTTACCATGATCGGAGCTATGTCCACCCCCCTGTTCATGCTGATACTGGGAGGTAATGTTTACAATGATTTTCTGGGCAGTGGGGCCTCCAGGAAAATCTATACCGGAGAAGTGGTCAAGTTTGTCCTAATCAAGAACCTGCTTTTTCCACTGGTTTTTCTGGGATTACTGCTGCTGGTCCGCCCGGACTATTCGATAGCCTTCATCATTATCCTGCAAGCGGCGGTACCGCCGATAACAGCCATCCCGATTTTTACCGAAAGGGCAGGCGGCAACCGAGCTTTAAGCAATCAATTGATCGTAGCCAGTTTTCTCTTTTCGATATTATCCATTCCGCTGGCAATATATGTTTTCAGTCTCTTTTTCCCTTTTCCACTGTAACCGGTCGACTTTTTGACATAATCAGACTGGCCGCCTCTATCAGCCGAAAATGTCCCGCAGTTGAATTTGTTATAATGGAAAAGATTCAGGTTGTCCCCTGACTGTTTCCAATTGATGATCTATGCGAAAGTATCACATGAGTCCGGAATATAAACCGGAGCCCGGTATTGATCCGTCCTCTTTACCACGGCGACAGATATTATTGACCCTGGCCGGGGTGTTGATGGCACTCTTTTTAAGTTCTCTCAATCAGACCGTGGTGGCTACCGCTATGCCCAGGATAATCACCGACCTTGGAGGTTTCAGCCAGTATGCCTGGGTGGCAACGGCTTACCTGATTACTTCAACTGTCATCGTTCCGATCACAGGCAAATTGTCCGATATGTACGGACGAAAAGTATTCTACGTCGTCGCGATAATTGTATTTACACTCGGAGCCTTGCTCTGCGGTTTCAGTCAGACCATGACGCAAATCATTATCTTCCGGGCTATACAGGGGCTGGGGGCCGGTGTTATGATGGCTAACGCTCTGATAGTCGTTGCCGATCTTTTCCCGCCGGCAGAGAGGGGAAAATACAGCGGGTTCCTGAGCGGAGTAATCGGCATTTCTTCTGTGATCGGGCCGACCCTGGGAGGAGTTATTACGGATTTCCTGTCCTGGCCCTGGGTATTTTTCATGAACGTCCCGCTGGGCATGATTACCCTGTTTGTGATGCTGCGCTTTTTCCCCAACTACACACCGAATAGCTACAAGCGCAAGGTAGATTACGCAGGAGTGACGGCGCTGACTCTGGCAGTGGTGCCGCTGATGCTGGCCCTTTCCTGGGGAGGGCTGACTTTTCCCTGGATTTCAGCCCCAATAATCGGGACGCTGGTCTTCTCGGCAGTCATGCTGGTTTTATTCATTTTTATCGAGAAACGCACGGAAGACCCGATTCTTCCTTTTTCTCTTTTTAAAAATGATATCGTAACGGCCTCCATAATAATATCCTTTATTGCGGGAGCGGGCACTTTTAGCGTTACGACCTTCGTTCCGCTCTTCTTTCAGGGCGTGATGGGGGTTACAGCGACCGCCAGCGGCAGTTTCATGACTCCGATGCTGTTAGGTATCGTAGTCGGCAGCCTGATTTCCGGCCAGAGCTTATCCCGCATAGGAGGGTATTATAAGCTGCTGGGCGGGATTGGTATTGCGCTGGCAGGGATTGGCCTGGTGCTGCTAGCCCGCATGACTTCGCAGACCAGTTATTTCGCGGCTATCTTCAATATAACTCTGGTCGGTATAGGATGGGGGATTATTTTGCCGTGCTATACCCTGTCGGTACAGAACGCTGTACCCAACAACATACTTGGAGTGGCTACTTCAGCTTCAATATTCTTCCGCTCCATAGGAAGTGTTCTGGGGCTGGCTGTTTTTGGATCGATAATGGCCAACCGGTTTAGTGCTGAGTTTATCGGCAAGCTGTCCGACAGTGCGAAGGCGGTAATACCCCCGGAGATGTTAAGCTCTCTGATAGATAATCCTCAGGCGCTGGTAAACGCCGAAGCCCAGGCTGGATTACAAAACTATCTAGCCTCATCGGGAGAGCAGGGAACGGCGATATTCGAAGAGGTGCTGAACGTTCTAAGAGAAGCTTTAAACTCAGCGCTGGCCGAAGTATTCTGGATTAGCTTCGGCATGATAGCGATAGCCTTCATCGTAAACCTTTTCCTGAGAGATAAGCCGCTCAGGAGGAAGCATCCGCCCGGAGAATGAGCATACGTCTTAAAATTGACACTCCAACGGCCTTACTCTAAAATCGTATTGGTGTCAGTGCGCAGTGAACGGAACCTGTTATCCCGGAATCCGCTATATGCCTTATCTTAATGCCGCAGACAGCAGATACCGGATGGATCCCCATAGAGCGTTTGGTATTCAGACATGAGGGATTGACAACAAGCTTTTGGCTGATCGCTGGCAATTGGTAAAAAGAGGAGCAGTTTGTGAATACAAATGAAATACGCAGCGCCTTTCTGAAATTTTTTGAAGAAAGGCAGCATACCATCGTTCCCAGTTCATCCCTGGTGCCTTATAACGATCCTACCCTGCTTTTTACGACTGCCGGCATGGTGCAGTTCAAGAACTATTATCTGGGACTGGAAACACCTCCTAACCGCCGCCTGGCATCATGTCAAAAAAGCTTTCGCACCACGGACATCGAATCGGTGGGTGATGAAAAGCACCTGACTTTCTTCGAGATGCTGGGCAATTTCAGCATCGGTGATTATTTTAAGAAAGAAGCCATCAGCTGGGCCTGGGAATTTGTCACCGGCCGTTTGCACCTGCCGCCGGAGAGGATATGGATTACAGTATATACAGACGATGACGAGGCTTTTGAAATCTGGAATAAAAAGGTCGGCATTCCGGCTGAAAGGATCATGCGTTTTGGCGCCAAGGATAATTTCTGGGGGCCAGCCGGCAGTTCCGGTCCCTGCGGCCCGTGCAGTGAACTACACTATGATTTCGGCGAACAGTGTGGCTGCGGCGAACCGGCCTGCAACCCCGGTTGCAGTTGCGGTCGTTTTGTTGAAATATGGAACCTGGTCTTCACGCAGTTCAACCAGGATGAAAACGGAATGCGAACGCCGTTGCCCAGGCCTAACATTGATACCGGCATGGGACTGGAAAGGATTGCAGCGGTAGTGCAGGGCAAGACTACGGTCTATGACACCGATATCTTTGCCCCGCTTCTGGAAAAGGTAGCCCGGGTAGCCGGGAAAAAATACGGAGAGAATGAAGAATCGGATAATGCTCTACGGGTGATCGTGGAGCACAGCCGTGCCGTTTCTTTCCTGATTGGTGACGGAGTAATGCCGGCCAATGACGGGCGGGGATATGTCCTGCGCCGCCTGCTCCGCCGTGCTGCTCTCTTCGGCAAGAGACTGGGGATGGAGAACCCATTCCTGGCGGAAGCCTGCCGGGCCTCTATTGAGCATATGAAGGAGGTCTATCCGGAACTGGAACAAAGGCGCGACATCATCCTTAAAGTGGTGGAGCTGGAAGAGGCCCGTTTCCATGAAACCCTGAATATCGGGCTGGCGATGCTGGATGACCTGATATCCGGAGCTTCTTCCCGGGTACGCAACAAGATCTCCGGCGCAGATGTATTCAAGCTCTATGATACTTACGGCTTCCCGGTGGAATTAACGCAGGAAATTGTCTCTCGGGCTGGCCTGTCCGTAGACATGGATGGGTTTGAGAAGGAAATGGAGAAGCAAAGGGAGCGTGCCCGCGCAGCCCACAAATTTGATAACATCAAGGGCAACGGCAGGATCGAGATCAGGTTGGATGCCCCGAAGACCGAATTTGTCGGCTACCACCATCTTGAATACAGGTCAAGGATCGTTGATATCCTGGTGGACAACCGGTCGGCCGATTCCATCAGCGAGGGACAGGAAGGCAGCCTGATACTGGAAGCGACGCCTTTTTACGGGGAGATGGGCGGCCAGGTAGAGATCGGAAGAGCGTCGTGTAGGGAAAGAGTGTAGGATAGGGTG